>JANYDE010000080.1 GCA_025359915.1 Chamaesiphon sp. 336R_metabinner_41
TTTTTGTGATATTTGAATCCAGACGATTAATAAAAATTATAATTGATTCTAATCGTATCCTAATTGCTGATGAATCTAATTCGATCGATCTATTAACGACCGCATTGAATGCCATTTATTGACTTTTTCAGCAACCCCTAACTATTAGAGAGCCGTTGCATCAGAATTTTCGACAGATGCTTCTAAAACCTCAATCAACAATCCCATCATGTCTTCAGTCTGTTTACGGTGCTGCTCTCTGAGTTCGATCAATCTTTGACGGGCACGATATTGAATTTTTCGCATCCGTTTGAGAAATAACTCAACTAAATAATCTCGTGTTTTAACTTGAGATTGATAGAGCAAGCACACTAATAAGGCATAGCGTTTTTTATTCTTAACATCTCGAAAGTCAGAAATATCAAGTGCTTTAGCTTGAGATCTATCCAATTAAAAAATGTCAAAATTGTGGAACACAAAATAGGATTCATCATCACAAAACTAACCTCGATCCCATTTGTGGGAAATGCAAGCATCGATTAACAGAGGAAATAAATATTGCGAACATTAGGCAATCAGATCGGGAATCAATGCAAATTCCTGATCGAGACTTTTCGGGCACGTTTGCAACCTATGAGGCTTATCTAAATTGGTTTTGCAGATCTTTTACTAACATGACTCCACTTAGTAAGAAAGATTTTTATTGCTCTTGGAGATATTATGGTACATCTAGATCTTGGAGATCGAATACCTCAGAGAATAGAAAATCTAAAACTGAACTGTCTTATTTGGATTAATTTATTTGTTCAATACTTTTCATGTAATTTACATAGAAAAACTAACAATTAATTACTCATCCAGACCATCTTAGTTTATATATCACGATCAAGATCGAGAGTCACAATCAAGCCGCCATCAGTAATTCTGACATTTTAATTTTCAACTTAGACGATGTAACCAACGGCTTGTACACTTCCCCTTCATAAGGTTTCCAGCAATAACCTGTAGCAAAACTGCGGAGTGCTGACGGAGAGCCTAACAATTGCCAAATATCTCGATCGTTGGCGTAGCCTACCGGAGGTAATCACAATTTCACTTAGACTAGCTACTGTCCGATCGTTAGATTCACTTTACTTGCACTAATTCCTTTGCCAAGGGCTGGTACTCCAACCCAGCGAAGGGATAAAAGTTTGGTTGCCATTTAGCAGTGAGTTTGCACAACAAGCGATATTGGAGCGGTGTCGGCGCAGGATTCACCTTTTCTACTACCACCCGAACTTCGCGGGGGAATTCGTAGACTAGCTCGAACAAATCTGGGACTAAATAGCGAGGACAAAAACCTACAATATGTCGATCTTCAGTTCTGAGCATTAAAGCTCTGCTATCGGATTGATTTTGGAGATCCTGAACTAGCAGTAACTCTTCTCCAACGGTACATTCAGAAGCTCTCTGTTGAGCAGTAGAGGGATAATGACTCAATCCATGAGCAAAGAAGTAAATCTGATACTCTCCCGCCTCATTGCGCTCTGGGAGGGGAAATACTTCAAAATGGTCGGTAGCGCGTTTTCCACCACTGCGGGCAAGTAGGGTAATCGGATCGATCTCGGTTTGCAAGGAGCCATTAGCCTCTGGAGCTAAATTGAGCCACTGAATGAAGTCTGGATATTCAGGACGCGATCGACGTAACAACCGATTGGCAAAGGGTGGGAAGAGTTCGATCGAAGTATAGGATTGGTGGAAGTCTGGAAATGTAAATAAAGGCTGGAAATTAACTTCTGTCTGTGCTTGAAGTGCTCCTTGGATATAGCAAAAGTGATACCTTTGCCCATCGTGGGTGAGTTTACCAATCGGAAACCAAGCGCGGGATTTCGGATCTTGCCAAGCGAGGAAGAGAGTGTTCATGATTTTTCCACGGAGAGAGTGAGCAATCTGTCTTGATTGAATAGGAGAATTTCGAGTGCCAACTCCTTGGCAATTTGAGACATGCAATCTTCAGGGACTCTAGCTAATAAGTTTGCCAGCCAATCTGATGATATGCCCGATAGCTGCGATAACCAAGCTCTAGCCGCTTGAGGATGAGATTGGGCAGCAGCTTGAAACACGGCGATGGTTGTCAGCGATTTGAGATCGCTCGATTGGGCATAAAAAGCTGAGTAATTTTTCTTTAAGTATCCCCCAATACCCCGATTATCAAGAAGTTTTCGCCGTTTTTCATCTGTCAATTCTCGCCCAAGACTAGAAGCGTGATCGTAGGTAGGTGCGAGATAGATGCTGTCCTGGTTGGTATTTACAAAGCCCCAGTTTTCATGGTGTCTATCCCCGTTCCCAATCCACGCATCTATTAGCAAGTAACCCACAAAGGTATCAACAGCACTCTCGATCGAGGGGATTGGTGTCCAGTTTAAGGGCATCTGAATGTCTGGTCTACAAATCGCTTGCAGTACGATATCTAGAGTATGTTGAGATACGTTATACACTTCCTCACGGGGATACATTGAAACTATCCCAGCCAAAATATCATTACCGTGGATCAATTCTTCGTCAGGTGCGAGCATTGTTGGAGAAATAGTACCTCTTTGTCCTTTCCAGATGCTTAATTCTTGTCGAGCATGGGGTAAACCCAGTGCTTTGCAAAGTTCAGCAGCAATTTTTTCGGCCCAGTCTTCACCTGTGTTAGATCGCGCTCGTTTGAACAGACAAGTATGAAGTTCTGGGTGGTAGAACCAAAACTTAAATTTGGTACCCATCGCTTCATCTTCCTGGGCTGCATCATCGGGAACTTCAATAACTGAAAATATAGACATTTATAGAAGTTTTTGATGTATCATTTTTACAAATCTAACTGTTTGATATCTACTTAAATTTTAACGTTTTTTTCTCAAAAAAGCATTAATAAATTTGATGTCAATACATGAAATTTACAATCTAGCTCAAAAAAATTAACGAGAATTAATTGTCAATAATTAATTGTCAATAATTAATTCTCGCTGTACCATGAGTTTATATCTTACTTAATTTTCTGAAGGCAGAAACATAAATATCTCAGCTTCGACACTCACGAAAATTACGATCTCTGATAGAGGAAAATCGTTGTATTCAATCGCTTGTGCCACAATCGCATTTTCATCATTACCATCAGTAGCAGTTAAGATCCCTGTATTGTCCTCGGCAACAGTTAATTTCCAAACTTGGAACTCGTACTGCTCCTTAAATTCTCTAGATTGATAAGAAGCGATTGCATCAGTCAACCAAAATGCTGCCAATTTGTCTTGGAGATATTTGACACCATCTGTATAGGTAATCGGGATGGGTGTTCTTCTCTTCCATAAATTAATACTGCCGATAAAATCTTGAAGATCTAGCTGAATTTGTTCTGGAGTAAGCATATAGTTATGGGTGAATCGATAGATTTGAATTAGTAACGTATTGAAGTCGATCTATTGCTAGATCGATTTCAATAATTGTTATAAATTTGTGGCAAGAGCGCGAGAGTTAGAAAGTAATGTGACTTTATCGATAATTACTTTAGCGCGAGATTTTGGTTCATTAGTAACAGCATCTTTCCACTGATTGAGTTGAAGTCTACCTTCGACCTGCCAAGGCAGCGCTTCGCTATCGCAATCTGGTCGCCTTTTTTCGCATAATTAGCCAATACTTCAGCTTGCTTACCAAAGGCGGTGAGATTATACCAATCAGAGGTATCTTTATCGATCCGAACAGAGACAGATGCTTTAGTTCGACAGCCACTTTCAGTCCAGATCGATTCTGGATTAGCACCGAGACGACCGACTAAGCAAACTTTATAAACTCACATCTTGCACCAATGCATAGATACTAGAATTGAATCGAAACTAATTCTAACGCCAGCCCCTGAGAAGCCAGCAGATCTCGTTTACTCTCTATTTCTACTAGCAATAAGTTGACAGCGGTTTTGGGAAGTAGTT
>JANYDE010000082.1 GCA_025359915.1 Chamaesiphon sp. 336R_metabinner_41
TTTTTGTGATATTTGAATCCAGACGATTAATAAAAATTATAATTGATTCTAATCGTATCCTAATTGCTGATGAATCTAATTCGATCGATCTATTAACGACCGCATTGAATGCCATTTATTGACTTTTTCAGCAACCCCTAAATAAGCCACTGATATCGACTCCATGTAAGAAAATCGGCGCGAACGCCATCACTAGAAACGGGAGTTGAGCCTTTGTTAGGAATATTTTCTTGTTGTTGAAATTGAACATATTAAAAGGGGTGTGGGGTGTCGGGTGTCGGGTGTCGGGGGATGCGCTTCGCGCAGGGGTAAAGGGTTGTAGGGTGTGGGGGGTGTGGGGGTGTGGGGGTAAAGGGAAAAGGGTAAAGGGTAAATACCGACACCTGACACCCGATACCCCACACCCTGCGCTTCGCGCACCCCCGTATTCCGACACCCGACACCCTACACCCCACACCCCGTTGAATAAATATCCAACTCCGGTAAATCCAAAGCCGTTGGCTGATTAGAGCTAGCTGCTTCTGTAAATGCCTTAGCCCGATTTTCAATGGCGAGGACACCTTCAGGGTTCCGACTGTAGAGACTCTTAACCCGATTTCGGGCTGTGAGCAACGAATCGAGATCGATTTGAATGTTTTGACCTTGACCCTGGTAGAACTGGCTCTTGGCGGCAACAATCGCCATCTGAGCGAGTTCTGCACCTGTATATTTATTGGTGGCTTCAATAATCGTTAACCATTCCTCAATGCTCAATGCTCCATGTTCTGATTCTGCATATCGTTTATCGAATCTGGCGCAATGCAGTTGCAGGATTTGTTTGCGCTCGTCAGAGCCAGGGAAATCTACATAGAATACCCTGTCGAATCTACCCGCACGGGTGAGTTCTGGGGGGAGGTTCTCCAGACGGTTGAGGGTTGCTAGTACGAATGTCGAGGAAGTCTTTTCATTGAGCCAAGTGAGTAAGATACCGAGCAATTCCTTCCCATGTTCGTCCGCGAAGAACTTATCGAATTCATCTAAATAAGGCAGATTTGGCGCACAAGCATCGATGCGCGAGAGCAGTTGTTTGAATTTAGCAACGCCGCCAGATTTGACGACATCAATCCCGATATTCACCAGGGGAAATCCTAACTTTTGGGCGCATATTTTGGCGAAGTAGGTTTTACCCGCTCCAGGTACACCGACTAAAATCCAGCCTCTCGGTATTGGTAAATTGCATTCTCGCGCCGCTGGGGTAAAGTCCATTTTAACTTCTTCTAAAGCCTCTTTGACTAAATCCATTCCACCGATATCTTTGGTAGCAGTATCGCCGATGAATTCTAGTCCGAAGGATTTGAAGAGGGTGTATTTATAGTTTAATAGTCGATCTCCTAGAGTTTCGCTATCGGCGATAACATCGCGGTTGGCTCTAATTCCTACGGTAATTTCTTCTACTGTTAGTCCAGCTAAAATGTTCGATAGTCGGGGCGATTGGGTGAGGTTAATTCCATGCTCTAATAGGAGAGTGGTTAGCTCAAAGTTCGTGGGTAAAGGGAACTTGTATTCCCAAATAATCTGGCTGAGGAATGAGGGAATATTACCTCGTCCCGATTCCATGAAAATTACCAGACATTCTCGATGCTGTTGATTGAGTCGGGCGAATAGTTGAGAGATTGCTTGATAACAACCTTCGCGTTCTAGTGGTGATACTGCATCGATGACTGCGAACAGATTCTCGAAGACATATAAACCATTAGTGTCAGCTTTTAACGATCCAATTGACTTAATCACAGTGATAGCTGGATGAAGATCTAGCGATGCACCCATTGTGGATAAGGGCTGGAAATTGGGTTGCAATAATGACCATAAGTAGACGGGTTTATTTAACTCATCGCCGACTAATTGAATCTTATCTAAGGTATGTTGACGATCGATTACGGTAATATCGATCTTAATTAATGGATATTGAGCGACTAAATTTTTCAACATTATGACATGCTCAATTCTGATTCATATTCTTCATAATCTGGTTCTGATTCGTTATTAATATAACCATCTAATTGACCAGATTCAGGAGCGGCAAACTCTAACTCTGGTTCCGCTTGGATTGAAGGTTTAATATTGTCTAAAGTTTGGTACTGCGATCCAATGCTCGTTTCGACGATCCCGATTGTCCGATCTACATCGGCTAATTTATCTGCTAATAGAGAAACTTTAATTGTCTTACCAATGGCTGATGGATCTTGTTCGAGTAATTTGGCATTGGCATTTTCGGCTGTATCGATCGAATTCTGAAGTCTTTTGGCTTGGGTTTTCAATGCCGATAACTTGTCAGATTGAGTCGATAACTCATCTACCCGTTGCAACTTCTCTTCAGTGGTATGGATTGATTCAATCGCCTTTAATGTCTCTAATAACCGTTGAACTTCCGCTGCTTCCTTGGTAAGTTTGGTTAGTGCTGTGGGAACGTCTTCATATTCGATCGCATCCAAATCGTTGATTTCTAGATCGAGATTAATTTGGTTAGATGTCGATTTAATAAAAGTCATCAACCGTGCTTGAGAACCAGCTATTTTCTTAATTGGCTGAACGGATACTTTGCCATCTTTGTCCAGATTGAAATCAAGGATCTGTTGATTGTTTTTGGCATCTGTAACCGTGTAATTAATTTGCCCTGACTCATTGACAGACTTATTGAAAATATAATCTTCTCCAACTTGTCGTCCTTGTTCGAGAGAGCCAGATACTTGTTCTAGTCGATCGATAAAAATCGCAATTTGCCGATGCTCTGTATCTGCTAATTTCTCGCTTCGAGATAAGCTATTCAGATCCTGAACAGACATTTTATCTGTTTGGGCATTTTCTAAAGCTTTCTCACTTTGCTTGCCGATAATCGCATTTTTAGTGTTTCTAATTGCTAACACTGCACCAATAATTAGCCCTGCTAAAAGCCCTGTGGCAAGTAATCCAGTTTTGTAGCCAATTTTATGCCAGTACTCATCAACTTTTTCGATGTCTCTGTGTTTATCATCTTTGTTTGTTTCAAGCATTTTTAATGGGGGTGCGCTTCGCGCAGGGTGTGGGGTATCGGGTGTAGGGGGGAAAGGGGAAAGGGGAAAGGGGAAAGGGTAAAGGCGGAGTATCCGACACCCGACACCCCACACCCCACACCCTGCGCGAAGCGAAGCGCACCCTACTTTTGTTTGCACAGACTGACTAAATCGTCTACAGAAATAACTGATATTTTGTCTCGATTTAATAGAACTGTGGGAGTGTCATTGCTCATCAGTTCAGTCAATCGATCGGTAAGATGAGAAAATAAAGTAACACCATCTCGTTCGACGATCGCTAACTGTCCGTCGAAATAGATGAGATGATATTGATATGGACTTGTCTCGACAATATGGGCATAGCTGCGTCCATTATCAGTCCGCCACATTAATTCGCGTTCGTTCCAACATTCAATGACTGCGGGATAATTGCTGAATATAGGTAACTGTGAAGATGATTCTATTTCAGCTTGAATTTGTTGCTGACTTTTCATAATTAGTTAAAGACTGAAAGGTTGAGCGACGATTAAATTAACTTCAGTACCTGTAGGTAAAAACCAGATTTTTGAGGCAGAATTAATCTGAGTAGTCGCCTGTTTATTTCGCTCCATCCATTGGGATACCAGTGGACTAAAACCACCGTCTAAAACCGAACCGACGATGTTTTGTTGGGGATTGCTGGTTTGTAAAAACCCTCCACCTGTGGCGATGGTTTGGGTTTGTGGTTGCGTGAGATTTTTACCGACTGCTTGGAGTGCGCCACCGAGAAATGACATCAGATCCCTGTTGGCTACTTCACCTTGCCCGAATACCTTAACTTGGGCTACAAGTGGCTGCTTGATGGCATCTTGCAATACTAAAGCTTGTTTTGGGAGTTCCACCAGTTGTCCATTAACAGATGCTTTGGCACTAATCACCTGGAGCATCCCGTTATCTAATGCTGAAACCTCAGTCATCACCTGACTACCAGTCGGGAGGAGAACTTTGCCACCACTATCGAGGATGGGTGCAGTTAACGCCAGAAATATCGGTTGAGAGGAGACAGCGGTGGATATTTGGAATGGTGTAATCATTTTGGCTTTAATTTGCTGTCCGACAACTGCTACGCTACTGCTAGCAGTCGCTTGAGCGAGTCTAGTTGGGGTAACAGTAGCAGGGTCGCCCGTGCGTATTTCGCCCCCGCTCGTTCGTCCCCAGACACCCACAGCGTTACGATTGGCGACTTCCCAGGATACGGGTGGGATTGGAGTAATCACCGTTGATGAATTTTTCGGTTGCTGTCTGACTACTTCAATCTGGCTGGGAGCAATAACTTTAGTTGGTTTTGGTGCTACTAGTGCGACTTTTTGGACTGGAGGTTCGATCCTTCGCACAATTGTTATCGAGCGAGGCTTTACAGGTTCTAGCCGTGCAATTGCTGTAGAGCGAGGCTTTACAGGTTCGATGTGAGCGACTGGGGCTGGTTTTGGAATAGGTGGTGGAGCTTGAGTAATGGTAACGGGTGGTGGAGCTTGATAGATAGGATCTGGTTGTGGAGAGGTATTAGTAACTACTTGTGGATCTCCAGTTGTTGGAGGGGTGGTATTTTTGGCACTTAAATTGTTTGATGGTGCCAGATTGCCATTAACTGGAGCCACCGCAGCCACTGTGTCGGCAGCAGTTTTATCGGCAGAAGCCTTTTGTTGAGCGACTGCTGCGGCAATAATATCTCGCTGTTGCCCTTCCATTGCTAATTTGGAGTTGACGACTCCAAACCGAGGATCTGGTTTAAAATCCGCTTGAGACTTTTCCGGCGGGCTAGGGGCAGGTGTAGGTGTCGCTGCGACTGTTTCTTGTTTTTGCCCCCCAAAGACAATAGCTCCCAATGCTAGAGTCGCGATTAATAATGCTCCGCCGATTGTTACTAATTGGTACAAAGACTGTTTGTAGATGGGTAGTTTAGTCTTTGATTCGGCAATATTCTCCTCTCGCTCGGTAATTGCGAGGGCTGATTCGGCTGGATTCGGAGTCTTCAATCCAGCTAAACTTGCCATATCTAGCGGGTTGAATGGGATTACCTTGTTTCCAGCGGGTGGTTGGGTTTGAGGTTGAGGCTTGATTGCCGATAAGATTTCTCCTTGCTCGAATGCTTCACTTCGATCATCGTGATTGGTATCCATTTATGTGGGGGGAGTGGGGGTGTGGGGAAGGGGGAAGGGGTAAAGGCGGAGTATCCGACACCCGACACCCAATACCCGACACCTCTCTTTTCCCTATCTAAACACTCGATCCTCAATAAAGAGCTGAGTACAATGGCTTAATAGTTGACATTCATCGTTGAGAACGGCTTTAGTTGAAGAGTTAAATCTTGAGTTTTCATGCCCGATAAGCTGTTTCTCATTTAATCTACATCTTTCTACACCCGACACCCGACACCCGACACCCCTTTTCCTCCTACACCCCACACCCTACACCCCACACCCCTTTCTAAAAATTGAATGTATGATTTAGATGTTCGACAGCTTACTTATCCAGTTGTTAAGATTCCAGCTTTAATTGCCAATGCTAAACCACAGCAAATCGAGCATCGTTCTGTTGTAGTTGAGAAGATAAACCGTATAGCTAAATATCCTAATTCGATCCTGCGCTCTAATCAAATTGGTTATGGACTGCTATTTTTAAGTACGTTAATATTTGCGATTGCAGTGGTGCGCGATGTCTACTTTTTACCTCATAGTCTGATTAGCTTTTGTCTGGGGATTGTTGCTATTAATATTGCAAGTTTGCTCGATTCTGCCCAAACGCCAGATCCACATATTGAAACCAAAAGTATTGAAACTATCCCAATTGATTATTCTTCCCTACTTGCTGGAAAAATAATGGCTTATCAATTACCTGGAGAGGAGCGAGTTGACGGATCTGCAAAAGCTCAAAAAGGTGTATCCGAATCGTACTTTGAACGATACTTATCTAAATATTTTGGCGATATTCTCCATCCTAGCTATGAATTTAAGATCGATGAGAACTATCGATATTCTAGTGACTTTACACTCATTCTCGATAATGGCATCAGTTTAATTGTTGAAATTGATGAACCTTATAATGGTAAGGATAACCAGCCCCACCATTGTATCGATGTCGATAAAGACGATCGTCGGGATGAATTCTTTGTTAATGGTAATTGGATTGTGATTCGCTTGTCTGAGTATCAAGTTTGTGCCTATCCGATTGAATGTTGTTATGTCATTGCTCGGACGCTCGATTCGCTCGATTCACATAGTAATTTGAGTCGGCAATTTAAAGGTGTCAGAGATTTACCTGTCGATCGTCGTTGGAATACTCGCCAAGCCACCCAGATGGCGCAGCAAGACTATCGATTGGGATATTTGGATAAATATGGGGTGTACAAGCAGAAGAGTGTGAAAAAGTCTAAATTACTCCCGCTGAAGCGGCGAATTCAACGATGAGGTTGAGTCGTAACAGAGAGCCTCTCTGACAGAGAATCGATCTCGATCTTCTCCAAAACTCAAAGGTTCTTACTATTCTACCGATCGAATGGCTTACGCTATACTTTGGGGCTGTAAGAAAATAAGCTCATGGTTTCGATCAATAGTTTCCCTACAGGGAAAAGCTTTCAGTCTCAAAACATGAAGTTGTTTATTTACAAGCCCTTTGCACGGTCATAACTTGAGCTTGGGGTGCCCTTGTGTCGGAATATTATCGATCGTGTTTTTAGCAAAAGCGCAAGCTTTGACTGTGTAAAGTGTACATGTCAGAGATCGAGTCCTAAACGCCTTAAACTAGGATCGAACGAGTCATCCTGGAGTTATATTATGTCAAAAGTAGAACGAGATGAAGCCAGAGAAGAACGGATTAGGATGGAAGCGGTGGTTGATGCCTATGGTGCTGAAGAACAAGCGATGGGTTGGTACTATTATCTAGATGACAAAATCCAGTTTCCCTTTACCGCCATCTGTATTACCAATCGCAATATTTCGCCTGTGAGTCAGGGTGCCAAAGTAGAAGTTGTCGGAATGACGGATGAAGATGAGTGTATGCGCGAGATGTTTGTGGAAATTGTGTGGGATTGCGATACTCTTGCCGTTCCTCTGAGTCAACTCAAACCGCTCGATGCCGATGATGATACGCTAGAGGCGATTGAGGATTGGCACTATTGGGTAAATCGGGGTTATGAATTTGGGTAATCGCGTGGGGAAGTGGTTGATGGTGGCATCGCGATGGAGTAAATTAGAACAAATATACAATCTCGCTACACAACAACGATGAGGTTGAGTGGATCGTGGAATTATCAATCAATACGGTTCCGTTGACCAAAGTTACTATGTTCAATAACATGATTTAAACTCGATCTGATGATGGGAAAAAGACTGCTGGTGAAACATGAAAAAACTCTGCTAGTTTCTGAATATGTTCGACAGTAAGCGAACGATGACCATTGAGTACCGCAGATACGATTGATTCAGTCTTGAAAATTGGTACTAGTTCTTTCTGCTTTAATTCCCATTCTTCAATGAGAACATTTAATAGTTCGATTCCATAGATATCTGGAATCTCAACAGCCTTATCCTCATATTCAGAAATTATTATTCCTAATAAATTCAGATACTCTTGTTGGTCGGGACTAAGTTGTTCGGCATCGAGCAAAGCATCTATCACCTTTTGTACGGCGATAAAATCGTTGTTCGATTTAATTGGGCGAGGTGGAAATTCATTTAAAAGGTCAAGATATTTGGCACGTTCTGTAATCAACATAGCATATTTGCCTATGAATAGGTGGCTAGAATATTTTATTACCCATACCAATCATCATCTTTCCAATCGTTCTTATCATATTCGGCATGAGTAAGAATATGACGGATGAATACTGTTTGATATGTATAATCGATATAAACAATTAATCGATACTTGTTTCCACTGATATTGAAGACAGTAAAGTTACTGACTAGATCGGCAGAAGGGAAAGATTCTTTTAGTTCTACTAAATTTTGCCAGACAGCACTACGAGTAACTTTATACCAAGTCAGTAAGTTTTTTTTAGCACTAGCGTGTTCGATATAGAAGTCAGTTAAGCGGGCTTTGGTAATAATCCGCATGAAATTCTTTCAAACAGTAGAGGATGGGTTAACTCTATTCGCATAATAATGACCTCCGATTTTATGAACTCAGGGGATACACACTTATTTAAGTATCTTAGCAAATTGCGAAGTTGATGACAAGTCTCTCAACTCAGTGGTGTTCGACAAACGCTTTAAGTTGTTTGTAGGTAGCGATCGAGTTGGCTTCGCCTGATGAGAGTGAAGTTTATCACAAAAAAATGTCCGCTATCAACGAAATTCTCTTACCAGTATTGCTATTTGCCATCTACTTTTTCATCGCAATTCAATTCTTGCCACAACCTATAACTGTTGTCAAACAGCAAGCAAATCCTGTCATAGCGATCGCCGCCAGGGGACGCGCTTGCGCGATCGAGACTGAAGCACCTGCAACCACTCTAGAAGAAGCTGTCGATTGCAGTCAATTATCTATAGCGATTCTCCAGGGGAGAGGCTCCGCCAAAGTAAATTCAGATGCTGTAATTAGTCGCGATTGGTTGGAAACTCAATCTTTAGCCAACCTCAAAGCGATCGCCTCCGAACTCTGCATTATTCCTATTGGTGACAAGCGATCCAAACCTACTTGGATTAATGCGATCGTGACAACCACTCCCGAAAATACTGTACTAGCAGTTAATCTTTGCTACGCCTAATAATAGTGAAGTTTCAGAGTTCAACCTGTGTCTAAATTAATCATGTTTGCAATTATTGAGCAATTAAAAAATTGTGATGAGCTTAGAGATTGTCTCGAAGATGTTGACTCGCAACAAGATCCAGACTTGTGCGAACAACATGGGCTAATCCTCGAATTTCTAGGAATTGAGACTACCTCCCTTAACATTCTCAGTCTAGCTATTAACCCACTCTAAATTATTTCTGCTTCGCTTTGTAAAAGTGAAATCAATCTTTATTAATTTAAAGGTTGGTTTTGCTGCGCTTTATATTCACGAAAATTATTCACCCATCTCAGGAAAATCATCATGTTTGTTACTTTATCTGGTTATACTGGTCGCCCTACTTCTACTGCTGATGTTCCTCGTAAAGATGGTACTGGTTACTTTCAAATCTCTGACACAGCTTTAGCTATCAAAGTTACCGACGATGCCACTGACTGGTATCAATTGAAATTTGTCGGTGATGCACTAGTCAAAGCGGCTAGTTTCCTCACCAAAGGCTCTCTCATCTCCGTTACGGGCGATCTGACATTCGAGTCTTGGAATAACGAAGATGGCGAACTCTGCGCTAAACCTGTTGTTACTATTTCTGAAATTCAATTACCTTCTAAGCCTAAAGTTGCTTAATTTCAACTTCCTGCTTCGCCTTGTATGAGCGAAATTAATCTCTATTAGTTTAGAGGTTAATTTTGCTGCGCTTTGTAATATTGAAAATCATTCACCCTACTAGGAGAACTTCCATGCGTACTTTCACTGCTAACATTTTTATTCTCTCTGCTCAAATCGGCGATACAACCATTTCTGGTACTGCCATTGATGGTGATATTAAAGTCAACTTTGCAGTCGCTGCTACTGATGTCAATCAACGCTTATTCGTACCAGAATCTAACTTGGTTGTAGCTGGTAAATTCCGCTTAGGTAAAGAGCTTGCCACCATTGGCGTGTGGATTTCCAAGATTATCGCTGTTGTGTCTATTCCAGCACCCGTACCTGCCGAAGTTGAAGCAGTTGCACTCGAACCCGTCGAAGCAACAATCGTTGATGATAGTGAATTTATCGCTGTAGAACTTGAGACTGTAACTGAAGTTGTTGAAGCTATTGTCCCGCTCACACCTGCTCAAAAACGTGCCGCTACTATTGCTGCGAATAAAGCCAAAGCCACCTCTGAGACTGCACTCGTCTCATGCTAAGTCGCTATTGCTTGCTAGTAATTAGCAAGCAATTTATCTGTGTGCTTCGCTTCGTAACGACGGAGGTTATTAGTAATTTATTTGCTACTAACTCTCCCTATTATTGCCAATAAAAAAGGTCGGTTAACGACCAAAACTATGATTAATGAAACTCTATGTTAGCGCAACAACCTTCGACAGTTCAAGGTTTCACCTTCACAGAATTACTTCCAGGCTTAGTTATTTGTGAAGCTCCAGCAGACGATCCTCATGGGTGGGGTAATGCCGATGCAAATGAACCCGCATTCCTAGTGTATCTGGGCTACAACATACCCCAGGAAAGAGAAGAGTGGATTGCTCGATTACGCTTAATTTGGGGCATCTGTGGCGAGATTGTTTACCGTCCTAGCCAACGTGTTTCAGGTTACTGGCATGAGATTAAGATTCGGGGAATGCAGCGTTATTCAGATCCTACTGTCTTCGATCTCGACTATTTGAGTGAGTCAATGAGCTATGGGTTGGACTTTTTGGTTCACATGCGACAGCACGAACTAGAAGCCACTGCTTATGAGGAAATGATGACATCACGGCTGTTAACATCGCGCTGATTTACGATCTTTTTGCTGCAATTAAGTCCCTAGCACCAATTTTTATTGGTGCTTTTTTATCCCAATTACTGCTGGAACTTCACCGCTTCGCTTGGTAATAGCGAACGCTGGTACCTCTAGCCTCAATTAAGCGCATCAGTCTCAACAACTGGTGCTTTCATTTACACTATCCAGGAAATTCATGACCACTACTACAAGTCGATATCTCACCGACGCATTACCAGCCACCGATTTCTCCTATCCTTACGCCCAAGCGTTGCGCGGCGAGAATCCCGCCCAGTGCGGTTATTTTGTGCCACTGAGTCAAGCGGAGAAAGCTGGCTGGAAGAACCTTGAAGGTACCGAAATGACTGAGTATGCCTATAACAGTGGGCAAACCGAAGTCGGGATTTTACTCCAGCAGCCTCGGATGATCCTCACTCCCATCTGTCAATTGGGGGCATTCGATCGCCAAGCCAGTCAAACCGAGGAAACTCTCGTCGTACTAGGCGAATGGGATCGCGCCAAGCACAGTAACGATCCTAACGCTGGTAACTTCCAAATCTTCTTGGTGATGTTTATGGACCCTAACAAGCAACCACTGCACGATATTCCCCTGAGATTGTTTGCCAAGGGTTCCCACCAAGCGACTCTATCGATCGAGTGGCAGAAATTTTGTACCTCAGTAGCTCGTTGTCAGGCTGAAGCAAACAAAACTTTATTCCGTCCTAAGAACGAAATTTTCAGTGCTCTGTGCATCTTTCAGCCGATTATCATTCGCAAATCTGTCGGTGATAAAGTCAAATCTCCTGCCTGTTACATCGATGGCTACGTCCATCCAACTGTCTTGAATTGGCAGGATTTCTATATGGGCACTGACGAACGGCTTGCCGATGCCATTATTGACATTCTCAACCCTCGATCGCGCTCATTGCTGTCACCGCCTACCGCTGGGACGATTATGCTGGCACCTGCTCCAGAATCAGATTCCCAAATCCTTCAGCCCACACCAGCCGCAGTAACTGGTACTGGTACTCCTCCAGTAGAAGATAACAGCAATGCGATCGATGTAGCTTCATCTCCCGTAGCTGAAGAATTAGCACCCGTACCAACTAGTCCGGTTAGTACTGTTGCGACTAAAGCTAAACCAGCACCCGAACCGGAGTATATCGATCCGCCTGAGTTTGATGAGGAGGATGAGTTTGAGCGCGATGAAGTTGAAGAGGATAAAATTCCTTTCTAACCAATGCGCCAACCCATCGTTCTCGCCGACTATAAGGATGCTTTGACACCTTACCGCCGCTACCGAGAACGTTACTACTGTCCTGTTTGCAACGGGCACAATCTTACTTTCTCCCCCACAGGTGCCTGGATGTGTTGGAATGAGCCTACTAGAGAACATCGGGTTGAGATTATGGCTCGACTGGTACCAGACTTTAAACAGTTCACCAGACGAGTTAAGCCAGAATCTTACCCTGTCATCATCCCCCGCATTCATCCAGCTCAACTCCATTTTCCTTTGATGAAAGATGACAAGTTGGCTGAAGTAATTGGGGGGCGGACAGTTTATTGGTATTCCGAAAAGCAAAGGGTGGTTCGGAGCGATTATCGCACGGACAAAGTAATCTTTCCTCAATCCTTTAACGGTAAGGAGTGGCTCGACTGTGCTGGCTCAAATCCTTGGACACCCTATGGGCTATCTAGGTTGCTCCCCTATCCAGCCAAGATTAATCTCGTCCTAGTGGTAGAGGGGCAAAAGTGTGTCGAAATCGCCCACCGTCGCGGTATACCAGCCCTGTGCTTGGAAGCTGGTGATTATTCTCATCGAACCGCTTTCGACAAGCTGAGGGCGATTAAAGAGCGGTTAGGGCGAATCTTGTTGGTGGTGTTACCAGATTACGATCTCGCTGGTAATCGTAAAGCAGAGCGGATTATCCATACTGCTAAATACTTTTCCTTGCCAACACTATTACTCAATCCTCTGCAAATTGAGTCGAATCTGAAAGTTGCTGATGATATCGAGCAAATGCCCAGTCTTGATGCCGAGCGATTGATGGAAATTGTCAAGCGAATGTTATCCCCACCCAAATAATAGACGAGCGAATCCATAGACCCGCTCTTCTATTGTTTGCGAGTGATTTTGTTATCGCAAACTCACTCACTTATCCAATTACTAGTTGTTAGTCATGAATACCCTCATTATACCAGTTTCACCCACTATAAATCTCATTGAAGTGACTGGAAAATCCAGTCTTAATGAGGAAGAACAACAGCTAGCGATCGACGAACAGTTGATGTTAGACCGTGAGGCTTATTACCAAGATTCTCAGTACTAATCGCTGGAGTATGTGCCGCAAAGTTGAATAGTAACTTGGCGGCTTTTTGTCAACTATTACCACATTTTTAAAATCATGAAAACTGGACGCACGATCGTAGAACTAGCTCAAGAACTATTAGAGCAGCAGGAAACCAAACGAGATTTCCATGCCAGCACCAAAAGTTTGACAATGGTGCCTAGTGGAAAATTTCAATTAGAAACAACCAGCGGTTTAGAATTAATGCCAGCTACTAGTTATGCTCATGCACAGATGGCATCTAAGCTCAGTATTCCGAAAGTTTATTACGATCGGATGATGAAGCAGTCCCCAGATCTTTTGGCAGAAAATGTTAACCATTGGTTGGGCGAACGGCAAGACGAAACAGGTCTAATCCGTACTCTACGCGGTCAAATGCGGGCATTTTTGAGTAGTCGATATCGCATTGTCGATAATCATGACATTCTCGCAATGGTACTACCAGAACTCAGTGAGATGGGTAGTGGTATTAAAATTGCAAGTTGCCAAGTAACCGACGAAAGAATGTATCTCAAGGTCATCAATACGGATATCGAAGCGGCAATTTCTGTCGGCGATCCAGTTCAAGCTGGCTTTATTTTGAGTAATGGTGAAATTGGTAATAGTTCGATTTCTGTTGAACCATTTATCATGAGACTCGTGTGTACTAATGGTTTAATTCTCAAAGATAAGAAGCAACGCAAAAATCATGCTGGACGTAGTGCTGAAAATAGCGATTTATATGCCATTGATACTATTCAAGCGATCGATGATGCTTTCAAACTAAAAGTTCGTGACTTAGTGCGAAATGCAATTAGTATCTCTACTTTCCAGGAAGCTGTTGCAGATATGCAAGGAGCCAAATCTAACCCGATTACTGGTAGTCCGGTTAAGGCGGTTGAAGTGACTGCTAAATCAATTGGACTTAGTGAAAATGAATCTGGTTTGGTGCTGAAACATTTAATCGATGCTGGCGACCTTTCCCAGTTCGGGATGCTCAATGCTATCACTCGTACTGCTGAAGATATTGAATCTTACGATCGCGCTACAGAAGTCGAGCGGCTTGGCTCCAGCGTCTTGTACTTGCCTACTAGCACTTGGCGCGAGGTGGCTACAGCGAATAATTAGGTAAAATGGAAGAGTCCCGCAAATCGCCATTTGCGGGACTCTTCAAAAGCACTAATAATATTCACTACTACCTTAACACTATGTCTCTGACGATCGAAACGGAACTCAAAGATATCTTTACTAAGATCGACCAACGCCTTGAGCGAATGGAACAAGGTCAGAATGAATTGAAATTGAGCGTATCTGAACTTAAAGGCGAAGTTAAAAATCTCAGCACAGAGCTAAAAGGTGAGATTAAAACTCTTGATGCCAAAGTTGATGGGCTATCCACAAGAGTTGGCAATCAAGAGTTTCTATTAAGAACTATTGTTGGTGGATTAATTCTAATTATTCTTGGCGGTGCCGCCAAAATGTTCTAGAATTTTCCTGCTAACCCATAGTCTTCCTGTCGAGTTTACAACCTAAATATTAGCCCCAGTCACAACTTTTTGACTGGGGCTTTTCTTTTCTTCACTAATACTAACGATTAATTATGGCTTCATTAATAGATTTAGAGTTAAGCCGCGACAATTTAGTCGAACAAATTATGGCTCTAATCGAGGAGGGCGAAACAGAAGGTACAACTGATTCCGCTGTCATACTGGAGCAATTCGATCGACTGGAGGCACAAATTGCCACTAAGGTAGATGCTATTGCTGCGGTAGTTGCAGCCAAAGAGGGAGAAATTGCTTATCTCAAAAAACGCCGCGACAACTTCAATAGTCAGATTGAAGCCAGAGAAAATGCCTTGTCAAACTTCAAAACTTACCTCAAGAAAATCTTAGAGAATCGTGCTGACTCGACTATTAAAGGTCGAGAAGCGACGATCAAACTCGTCAAGAATGGTGGAAAACAACCGCTATGGACTAATGGGAATATTCCCGCGAAAGATTTTCCGGTAAATCTGGTTACGGTACAAACTAGTTATAAAGTTTGTACCGAGACAATTCGCCAACAGTTTGCGGAGTCTTGTGTAGAGGAATTGGTAGTTGATGGGGAAGTTTTAGCCAAGCTTCAGCCCAGAGGAACCCATCTCAGAATCGGTTAATTATTACAAATATTACTTTGAGGATATCCCATGTTAACTAGACTAATTGCTGCTCGTAAACACTTTATTTGTTTACTGAATGGAGACTTTGAGAACAGACGATTTTCCATTAGTGAGGCATTAATGGAAGTCTATTACGAATTCTTTGCTCTGTAATAAGTTTCGATGCTGTTTGTCACAAAGTCTAATTCAGATCCACACTTTTAATTGTTATTGCCAGTCGCCGATCGTAATTGATATTTTGTTGTGAGATCGATTAGTTATTTTACTACCCCGTCGGCAAATTATTTAACTCCCATTTAACTTAACTTTGAGTGGGAGTTTTGTTCAAATATTTATTATGGATTTATCAATTCTACCAGATGACCAGTTACTCCAATTAATTGAAGCTGTAACCAAAGAAGTTGCTAGACGTGCGATCGCTATTCAAACTGCTACTGGAAAATATTGGCAAGATACGAAGGAAGAGATTCTGAATCATCCTAATGACACTGCCTCTCAACGTAGAGCTTCTCCACCAACTAGCACTAATGATGAACTTACTAAAGCAACAGTAGCTAGGCTGCTCAAAACTGCTGATTTCTTTAGGAATTATCAACATTATGCTTTTTCAGTAAATGTTTGGGAGAAGCAAGGAGATATCCGTCTATATCTCCAAGAAAGTTTCAAGTCTGATGGCTGGAAATTTGTTTACTATCACACGGGGAATAGATATCAAACCCCAGAAGCAGTTAGTGTCCCAGACGATCTCGATTCAGTTAGTATCTGTGCGTTTAGAGATCTCGCAAGGATGCTCTGTAATGAGCTGCTATCAGGTTTTAAATGCTATGCCAATGACGATATCAAACATCCGGTTAACTTTACCCTATTACAACAATATCGGAGTCAAATATGAGCGGTTTAATTAACCCATTGGCAGCGATTATTCAACAAGCATCCCAATTGCCGGATTCAGGCGTGGCTGCTAATTATCACCAGCGGATTGGAACTGGAAATCCCGATATTTGGTGCTTGCTACTAGATACTTCAGGATCGATGGATGCTGAGTGCAAAGGTAAAGAACGTCGGATTGATGTGCTGCGAAAAGCTGTGGAAGGTCTAGATTGGCGCAACTACAAGCTATTTACCTTTGACTCTGTAGTTGCTGAAATTACTAGTCCCGACGGTTTATGGCGATGTGGTGGCAGTACTGCTTTGGATCTAGCACTCGATCGAATTGTTGCCCTCAAACCAGCTCGTACCGTGGTGATTTCTGACGGTGAGCCGAATAACGAACCAGAGGCGATTTCCTCTGCCAAGCGATTAACTGGCACCATTTCTACGATCCACATTGGTGACGATCGAGATCGGGATGCGATCGCGTTTATGCGAAAGCTGGCGGAGCTAGGCTGTGGTAGTACTTACATCCAGGATCTCGGTCGAGGTCATGTGGAACTAAGTGCCACTATCGTTGCCTTGGCTACCGGAGGTAATCGATTGATGCTACCACCTTCAAGATCTTGAGATATCAGATTGAGGAGCACAGTAACACTTAATACCCAGCCAGCGATCGATTGCTGGCTTTTTTGTACCTATTTATATCTATGAGTCGAAAAAAACATCGTTGTCAGGGACAAATTAGCCTGTTTCCGACTCCATCCTTGCCCGAACGCAGCATTCTAGAACAATGCCTCTACCAGTCCTTACATAGCACGGCAGGAGCCGAAGAGAGATGAAAGAAAATCAGAGCATTGCAACCCACTGATGCTCAAGTAAAACGTGCAATTGCCTATGAATTTGGCATTTATGGCGGCAGCACTTCTCCCCAGATGCACGCTCATGCAGGTGGAGCGAATCCAAAGTTTTGGATGAACGATGTAAATCTATGCAATCCACCGACTTTAACGGGGCAAGCACTTATCGATTTAGTCAGAGAAATCCTGGATTTATAAGAGATAAAAACATGAAAAAAGATATCGACTGGCAAGTTTGTCGAGGCTTACCAACACGTTGTTATCGCAATTTGAATACAGGCTTGATGAGTTTAACTCAACAGATCGATAAGTCTTGGATTGTGGTCGGACATACTGACAATTTAGTTATTAGACATCCTAAATTATATGTTTCTCAACGGGGCAGACAGCGGGTGTTGAAGGATGGGCATAAGAACGTTCACGCTTACGCACAGGGCATATTAGAAGATTTATCTTTGTCCAATCTACCCCAATTAAAAGAGATCTACTACTGCCCATACTCTCAGGCTTATTTCTCGTGGAAGGAAACTGACGAACAGATCGTTAGTGCCGATCTATTAGTTGTAATTGATAATCAAGTTCTCTGCTCGATTAATACTCAACAACCTCAACTCACACTGTTTTAATAACTAAATATTATTTCCCCCTGCCAGTAATTTCGATTTACTGGCTTTTTCGTGCCCATTTATTAGCAAACATGATGATTATTCAAACTCAGACTCAAACTCAAGTAGCTATCACCGAATTAGCCGCTAAATTAACCGCTGGTGACAGATTGATTCAAGATGTTGTCATCGAATTGATGAGCGATATCTTTGGTGGTGGCGCAGCAATGGGACGGTGGAATTGGAAACAAGCTACCGATCTGATCGAAGCAGCAATGGTAAGTTCGCTCCTCACTAGCAGTTTTACCACAATTGAGGATTTCATCGATCTTCAGGCTCTGGTTCCTCATCACCAAATCCGCTCGGAGGAACAGATCCAGTTGCAACAGTTCTCAACTCCACTTTCACTTGCCTGGATTGTCGCGCGACTGGCTCAAATCAAGGAAAGCGACACCCTGCACGAACCCAGTGCGGGAACGGGGATTTTGGTGGCGGCGACGATTAGCCGACTGAATGGGGCATTCCCACACAAAATTATCCTCAACGAGATTTCCAAGTCTCGGAATGCCTTACTTCACGAGCTATTCCCTACCTGTGGCTCGATTTACGCTGTGGATGCCGAGCATCTCCATGATGTGCTGCCCCAACGCGAGCAGCCAACCCTAATTGTGATGAACCCGCCCTTTAGTGCCTCCGTCGGCAGAAGCAAACGCAATCCCGATGCTTGCCTCAAACATCTGAGATCGGCTCTATTGAGACTGCAACCCAATGGCAGACTGGTGGCAATTGTCGCTCATTGGCTCTCCCCTGAAAAGTATCCCGAATACTTTGCCAGCCTCCCCGCTCAATTACAACTGAGCTTATTCGTAGATGGCAGTCACTACCGCTATCACGGTACCTCGATGGATGTCCGCATTTTGGTGTTCGATAAGATTACCAAGATAGAACCAGTTAAATCCATCGATCTCAAGTTCTCCGTCACTGCCAAAGAACTGGCAAGCTTGGCAACAGAAGCCACACCGAGCCGTCAGACTGTCAAGTATTGGGAGCGGGAGGAATTATTGATGGTTGCTGCCGCTGCTGCCCCCAACCCCTTTGTCGAACTGCCCTTATTCCAAGGATTACAACCACAGTTAACCATCGTTCCCGTTATCGACTCCCTCGCAGATCCGCGCCCAGAAAAGATCGTGCGAATCGAGAAACCCGAACCTGTTGTCGAGATACCCTTAGATCGATTTGGTGAATTGGCACGATTAACTTATCAACCAGCCGTCAAGCAGGAAGTCGAGACAATTGATGCCGTGTATACACCGTACCAAGCCACTGCGATTTATATCCCTGGTGCCGCACCACATCCTACCCCCCTGGCAGAATCGATCGCAATGGCAGCGATTAAGGCTCCTTATCCTACCGTTCAACCACTGCTGCCCACACGGGTTCTAACGGCAGAATTAGCCTCACACCCGCAACTGGAAGCTCTAATCTATGTGTGCGAGGCGCATAGTAAATTTCTAGATACCCGCTGGTACATCGCCGAGAATAAACAGATTGCTGTCGCCAATCCCGACAATCCCGACGGCAAATATCACCGCCAAGCAGCTAGTATCGGCGATTCTACGGGCGTAGGTAAGGGTGTGGAGGCGGCTTTGATTATCCTTGCCAACTGGTGTGAGGGGCGCAAGAGAGCGATTTGGGTGAGCAAAAATGAAGCTCTCCTCGAAGATGCCAGACGCGATTGGCAACGGTTGGGCGGTAGTCCCCATCAAGTGGTTCCCTTATCGAAATTTAAGCAGGGTGAATCTATCTGCTTGTCTGAAGGTATTTTATTCGTCACCTATGGCGGATTGCGGAGTCCGGCTAAGGGCAGTAAGAAATCCAGAGTAGATCAGATTATCGACTGGGTAGGCGAGGATTGGGATGGGGCAATCTGTTTCGATGAGGCGCACATGCTGGGAAATGCGGCGGGTGACGATGGCGAACGGGGACAAACCAAAGCTTCCGCTCAAGCGTTGGCTGGTACTCAATTAATTAACCATTTAGCCAATGCTAGAGTCACATATCTGAGTGCGACTGGTGCGGCTAAGGTGTCGAGTCTCAGCTATTACCAACGGATGGGACTGTGGCAGACTAAAGCCTTTCCCTTTACCTCCAGAGCGGCGTTTATCAGTGAGATGGAAGCATCCGGTACATCTGCCCTGGAGTTAGTCGCGCAAGATCTCAAACGATTGGGGATCTACGTCGCTAGGACGCTGAGTTTTGAGGGTGTGAAGTTTGAAACTGTCGTTCATAAACTAACGCCAGCACAGCGAGAAATTTGGGATACTTACGCTCAAGCCTTCGTCTACATTCACCACCAAATCGATGGAGTCTTGCGATCGATCGGATTGGAAAATGAGAGCGGTAAATGTACCAACGGTAGAGCTAAAGCAGCAGTTAGCAGCCAATTCGAGTCTGCCAAGCAACGCTTCTTTAATGCCCTATTGTGTGCTGCTAAAGCTGCCACTTTAATCGATGGGATCGAGCGAGATTTGGCGGAAGGTCGTTCTTGTGTGATTCAAATTGTCTCGACGAATGAGGCTCTAATGAATCGTAAGTTAGCCGATATTCCCACCAGTCAGTGGGGAGATATGCGGGCTGTCGATTTCACCCCCAGAGAAAATATCATCGACTATTTGATGAACTCCTTTCCCATCAACCTCTATCAAACCTATGTAGACGACAGCGGCGCGACTAAAAGCGAATTGATGACCGACCTCGAAGGCAATCCCATCGTCTCCCAAGAGGCACTAGCACTGCGAGATGGACTGATCGAGCGGATGTCGGTACTGCCCCCTGTGAACGGACTTTTAGACCAGATCAACTGGCATTTTGGTCATCATCAGGTCGCAGAAATTACGGGGCGCAGTCAGCGGATTATCCTGGAAGATGGACGGTATCAACTAGCTCAACGTCCTGGCGCGAGTAATCTTGCCGAAACCGCTGCCTTCCAATCTGGTGAGAAACGAGTGCTGATTTTCTCCGCTGCGGGGGGTACAGGACGCAGTTATCACGCCGATCTCGCTTGTGCCAACCAACAGTTACGAAGACACTATTTAGTCGAGGCTGGCTTCGAGCCGATAGTTGCTTGCCAGGGGGTCGGCAGATCGCATCGTAGCAATCAAGCCCAACCACCAGAAATCGTCTTGCTCACCAGCGATGTCAAGGGAGAATTGCGGTTTACAGCCACAATTGCCAGCCGTCTCAGTTCCCTCGGTGCCATAACTAAGGGGCAACGCAACACGGGGAATAATGGGTTATTTCGCGGCATCCTCGACTTCACCAGCCCCTATGCTAAGTCAGCCCTGGCAGAGTTCTTCGCCGACATGAACGCCCAAGGGATCGATGGGATTTCACCAGCAGAATTTGCCGAATATACCGGACTCAAACTCTTGAATAAGGATGGGAATTTATCTGACAATCTGCCCAAGATGAACACCTTCCTCAATCGCCTCTTAGCTCTCAAAATCGACCTCCAAAATCGGTTATTCGCTGACTTCGAGCAGCGGATTCTGGATCGGATCGCCCAAGCTAAAGCCAATGGTACATTCGAGCGTGGCGTACAGACAATTTGGGCGGAGGGTGGATTTGAGGTAGTCGATACCCAATTGTTGAGTACTCATTCTTCTGGGGGTGAAACCATCTGCTATGCGATCGATAAACTAAATAAACCGAAGATTATTTCAGTAGAACGCGCCCAACAAGCTGCTCTCCAATCTGGTTTCCACTACTACCGTCATGTGAAAAATGGTAATTTAGCGATCGCTCACATTACCGACCAGCACACCCACCGTGGCAATATTGTCGATATAGTCACCCTCTACCACCCAGTCCACTCCAAAACCTATCAACGGCTGGATAAACCGGATTTCGATAAGGTCTGGATTCCTGAAACTCCCACTAGCCAATATTGGCGACAGTGGCAGCAACTACTCGATTTGGCTCCTGAGTTCGATCGAGAACGCATCTATCTCTGCTGTGGATTGTTGCTGCCAATCTGGGGACAATTGCCAGGAAGTCCGCGTGTCTATCGACTTCAAACTAACGATGGTCGGTTGCTGCTAGGACGAGAAATCGACAAGCTGAAAATCGATAGGGTGTATCGAGATTTTGGTATTGCTGGCGAGTCTAAACTGACAGCCGATGAAATCTTCCAACTAGTTTGGGAAGGCAATGAGGTAGCATCGGCGGGACAGTGGCCGTTACAGCGGAACTATTATAAGGGGGAAGATCGGTTGGAAGTAGTGGCTGTCTATGGTAGCGATAAAATTGATTGGCTCAAGGCTCTGGGCTGCTTTACAGAGATTATCAATTATCGGACTAAGGTATTTATTCCGGTAGATACTGCGATCGAGATTATCGATAATTTGATAACTGGTTGAGTGTAGATAATCCCCCAATATAGAGCGGGGGATTTTAATCGATCGATCGAGATCTTATCGAGTAATACTAGAGCTAGGGATTCGGTTACATGAACAAAGAAAGAGTAGATCTGATGACAATCCGCATAGCTTGCAGAATAGAGTGTCTAGCATATACCAGGAATCGAGAGGCAGGGTGAACGCACTTAAATTTTACATTATTAAAAATACTTGCGAATCAGCCATAGATTTAAATTTTTGAATCTACACAGCTCTTGCCGACAGGTAGCTTGAGTCAATTAATTGTGTTAAATTGATTTAGAGTTTATATG
>JANYDE010000038.1 GCA_025359915.1 Chamaesiphon sp. 336R_metabinner_41
GATTGCCTTATGCATAGTGTAGAAGAACTATTTTGCTCCGTCGATGATTTCTGTCAAGTTTTTGAACAGCGGTGGCAAAGTCAATTGCTTAGTCATGATTTGCAAGTGCGAAAACGCAAGCGCAGCCTATGTTTGAGTGAAGTGATGACCATTCTGATTGGTTTTCACCAATCTTATTACCGGAGTTTCAAAAGTTATTATCTCGAAAAAGTTCAAACCCAATGGCAGAGTCATTTTCCCCAATTGGTTAGTTATAACCGCTTCATTGAGTGGGTGCCGGATACCTTAATCCCTTTGTGTGCTTATCTCCGCTCTTGCTTTGGTACTTGTACAGGAATCAGTGTCTCTGGGCGATCGATTGCTGTTACGAAAACGCGCTGTGGTTGAGACTGTTATCGATCAGTTGAAGAATATTTCTCAAATTGAGCATTCTCGGCATCGCTCTCCTGTTAACTGTTTTGTTAACATTGAGCGGAGCAAATCAGTTTTCCTTATCCCGAAATCACGCTAATTACTAATATTTTCGTACTATTCAAAGATATGGACATACAAAAAAGCTATACCCCTAAAAGGTATAGCTTTTTTAAATTGGTAGCGGAGACTGGATTTGAACCAGTGACCTTCGGGTTATGAGCCCGACGAGCTACCAGGCTGCTCTACTCCGCGCTATGTGTTGTTTTTCTCAACTCAACTAATATAACACCACTTACTGATAAATAGCAACCCCCTGGGGAAAAGAATTTTAGAGGGGAGATGGGAGTTGGGGATGCACAAATGGTTAAATAATCTTAAAATCTGTAAAGATACAAAAAAATAGCGATATAGATATGCGGGTTGCAATTGTTGGCGCGGGATTGGCAGGCATGGCTACAGCCGTCGATTTAGTCGATGCGGGACATGAGGTAGAGATCTTTGAGTCGCGCCCCTTTGTTGGCGGTAAAGTCGGTAGCTGGGTGGATCCGGATGGCAATCATATCGAGATGGGATTGCACGTCTTTTTCAACAATTATGCCAATCTGTTTGCCTTGATGCAACGCATTGGTGCGACGGATATCTTTTTACCGAAGGAGCATGTCCACAATTTTGTTAATGCGGGTGGTGATATTGGGAAGTTGGATTTTAGATTTTTCCTGGGCGCACCTTTTCATGGGCTGAAGGCATTTTTTACGACGCAACAATTGACGATCGTTGATAAGCTCCGCAACGCGCTAGCATTGGGTACTAGTCCGATCGTGCCAGGATTAGTTAGCTATGAGATCGCGATGAAGATGATTCGGGATCTCGATCGAATCAGTTTTGCTGATTGGTTTCGATCGCATGGCGGTAATAATCATAGTCTACGCCGAATGTGGGATCCGATCGCGCTGGCTCTAGGTTTTATCGATACGGAAAATATCTCAGCACGGTGTATGCTGACGATTTTTATGATGTTTGCCTCGAAAACGGAAGCATCTAAGCTGAATATGTTAATTGGTTCACCAGCAGAATTTCTGCATAAGCCGATCGTTGAATACCTTGAATCTAAAGGCACCAAGATTCGGACTCGTCACCAATTACGGGAAGTTAAATATACAGGTGAAGGTGATGATATCCGCATTACTGGATTTGATATTGCCAGCGGTGATACTGTCACCACAATCACAGCGGATGCTTACGTCTGCGCGTGCGACGTGCCGGGTATTCATCGCATTATACCAGATGAGTGGCGCAAGTCGAGCTTTTTTGATAATATCTTTAAACTAGAAGCCGTCCCCGTCGCTACTGTTCAACTGCGCTTCGATGGTTGGGTAACTGAGATGAACGATAGTGCCGAACGTAGCCAGTTAGACCATGCGGCTGGACTCGACAATCTCCTCTACAGTGCCGATGCCGACTTCTCCTGCTTCGCCGATCTCGCCCTGACTAGTCCCGCTAATTTTTATAAAGAAGGCGAAGGCTCCCTACTCCAAGTTGTCCTGACTCCTGGCGAAAAGTTTATTCCGATGAAAAATGAAGACATCGTTGAGCATGTCATCAAGCAAGTTCACACCTTATTTCCCTCTTCCCGTGAGCTAAACGTCACTTGGTCGAGCGTCGTCAAACTTGCCCAGTCACTCTATCGCGAAAAACCAGGTATGGATCCATTTCG
Organism: Chamaesiphon sp. 336R_metabinner_41; assembly: GCA_025359915.1. Classification (GTDB taxonomy): domain Bacteria; phylum Cyanobacteriota; class Cyanobacteriia; order Cyanobacteriales; family Chamaesiphonaceae; genus Chamaesiphon. Next base: position 2,129 of record JANYDE010000038.1, read on the forward strand.
GCCCACCCAAGCCACGCCAATTGATAATTTCTTCTTGGCAGGTAGTTACACTGCCCAAGATTATATTGATAGTATGGAAGGAGCAGTAATTTCTGGCAAACAAGCAGCCGCAGCAATTTTGGATAGTGGTTTAGTGGTTTAGTTTTGAGAGACTTGAATTATTCCAGTCTCCCAGTCTCCCAGTCTCCCAGTCTCCCAGTCTCCCAGTCTCCCCGTCCCCCCGTCCCCCCGTCCCCACTCCCTCGAAATTATGTCCGAATGGTTAGAACATAGCGTTCAAATTGAAGTTGCTGCACCGATCGAACATGTGTGGAATCTGTGGCAAAATATCGAGTTGATGCCCCGCTGGATGAAGTGGATCGAGTCAGTTGAGATCGTAGAAGATACTCCCGATCTCTCGCGCTGGAAACTCGGAACTAAGACACTCGAATTTACGTGGTTATCTCGTATTACTCAGCAGATTCCTAATCAAATAATTCAATGGGAATCAGTAGATGGATTACCCAATCGGGGAGCAATTAGATTTTACGATCGCAAAGGTAGCAGTATTGTTAAACTAACTGTGGCTTATGCTGTACCTGGATTTTTGGCATTATTGATGGACAATGGTTTTGTCCGCAATGCGGTGGAATCGACACTCCAAGCTGATATGGAACGTTTTCGAGAATACGCCATGAATGAACTTAAGTAATTATCAATTATCAATTATTAATTACCATAAACATTACCATCAGGCATAATTGCACCTGTGAGATTTGCGCCGACTAGTCTCACAGTCATTCTAGTTCCCACCCTAATTCTAGCTCCAGTGAGATCGGCACCACGGAGATCTGCGCCGCTGAGATCCGCCGCAATCAAATTGGCTTCTCGCAAGTTGGCATTGCTCAAATTAGCCTGAAATAAATTTGCTCGAAACAGATTAGCTTTAGAGAGATTAGCACCTTGTAAATTAGTGCCATGCAAAAATGAATCTTGGAGATTGGTATTGCTGAGATTGGCATTGGTTAAATTTCGGTTGGAAAAATCCCGCTCATTGAGATCTTGATTGCTCCAATCGACACCAGTTAAATCTGGACGTTGAGCGGGTGTTTTTGATTGAGTTTGTTGATTTGATGCTCTGGTAGATTGAGACTGTGGATAGGTTCTAGTTTCTGTTGCTTGGGGTGGTTTTTGGGCTGGTTGGGGATCTGGCTGTGGTGATGATTGGCGTGGTTGTTGACGTTGCGAATTTGCCGAACGAGTAGATTCTCGCGTCGTTTGTGTTGTAGCTCGCGCAGTATCTGAATTTGTCCTCGTGGATGTACTTGACGATCGAGATGAGCTACTATTATTTTTGGTTGTTGCTGAAGTCTGCCCGTTGGATGATCGATTAGCTTGATATTCGCGCAATCTATCCCGTGCATTATTAATTTCTTTGAGTTTCGCCTGCGCTTTTTCCTGCAAGCGGGGACTATCTTGAGGCAATCTGTCAGGATGCCACACTAAAGCCAAATCCTTATACGCCTGGTTCACTTCTTCCAGTGAAGCCCCAGGTTCTATTTCGAGAGTCTTGTACCAATGCGCCAGATCTTCAGCCATCTCCTTAAAATAACACTACTACTCACGAAAGTCGCTCCACTCTCGCACTAAATTAATATTCCCGCGCTGAAATTATTCTGGATGAAAATAACGATAAATCTCTCCCGCCGTATGATTGCCAATGCCTGGAGCTTTGGCTAAGTCTTCTATACTAGCAGCGCGAATGTAATCGATCGAGTGAAAATGTGCTAATAGTTGTTTCTGACGATGGCTACCCATACCAGGAATATCATCTAGGTGAGAGCGAACTTGCTTGGCACTGCGTTGTTGGCGGTGGAAGGTGATAGCGAAGCGGTGGGATTCATCCCTGACTCGGCGCAGCAATTGTACGCCTGGTTGCTCGGCATCGGTAGGTAGTGGTAAACTTTCGCCCGGTTGGAAAATTTCTTCTCGTTGTTTAGCAAGGCTGACGACACACATCTTATCGGCGAGATTTAGCTCTTCCAATACATTCATCACAGCAGATAATTGACCTTTGCCACCATCGATTAGCACTACGTCAGGAAAGTTATCGTCATCCGTGTTTATACCACCTGCATACGTCCGAAATCTGCGTCGAGCTATCTCCGCATGACTAGCATAATCGTCAGAATGTCCGATGGTAATGTCAGGATTTTGGATTTTGTAATGACGGTAGTACTGTTTTGCGGGTAAACCGTCGATAAAAACTACTTGGGAAGCTACCGCATTCGAGCCTTGGATATGGGAAATATCAAAACCTTCAATCCGGCGGGGCAGTTCGGGTAAATCGAGCAGTTCGGCGAGATCTTGTAAAGAGGCAAAATTCCGTTCTGTTTGACGCTGGAGCCGAGTCAGCTCGTAAACGGCATTTTTCTCAACCATCTCAATCAATGCGGCTTTGACTTGCCGCTGGGGGGCAATCAGCGTCACTTTTCGACCCTTGCGATCGCTTAGATATCCTGTCAACATTTCCGCATCTGGGAGTGGATACTGTACCAGAATTTCTAGGGGTATTTCTACAGCGTCGGCAGATTGATAATGTTCTTCTAATACTCTTTGCAGAATGGCTCCGAGATCTTCATCGGAGGTACTAGCTGCGATATCTCCGCCGAGAGATTGGATTTCAGCCGTAAAGCCTAGTCTAGCGACTAATTTACCCGCTCGAATTTGGAATAGTTGGACACAAGCTGTTTTGGTATCTGTGGCTAGGGCGATCGCATCGCGCGAGATAGTATCATTGGGGAGAGATACTTTTTGATCGGCATTGAGAGCCGTGAGATTGTGGATTCGATCGCGAATTAAGCCTGCTTGCTCGAATTCTAAACTTTCAGCAGCTTGCTGCATTTGAGTAGTTAAAGTTTCGATCAATTCTCCCGTTCTGCCTTGAAAAATCATCGCCACTTTTTCGATAGTCTGGCGATAATCTGAGGGGACAATCAAATTTTGACAGACACCAGGACAGCGACCGATATCATAATTTAGGCAAGGACGATCTTTGAATAATGGCTGAGGGCGTTGCCTGAGTGGAAATATCCGTTTGATAGTACACAGGACATTTCGCAGTAAATTAGAGTCAGTATATGGACCATAATATTTATCCTTCCCTTTACCAATCCGGCGATTGCGAGTAAGCAAGATTCGAGGATAATCTTCTGACCATGTAATTAGAATATATGGATATTTTTTATCATCCTTGAGTAAGACATTAAAATGGGGTTGGTGTTGCTTAATTAGATTAGCTTCTAGAGCTAAAGCTTCAGCTTCGCTATCTGTGACGATAAACTCGATTTCGACAACTTGACGCACCATCATCGCGATCCGAGGCGTATGGTGACTACCGTCCCGAAAGTAAGAGCGAACACGGGATCTAAGTTGTTTAGATTTACCGATATAAAGAATGCGATCTGTCGCATCCCGCATAAAATAGACCCCAGGTTCGGGGGGAATTTCTGTGAGTCGTTGTTCGATTAATTTATTTAGCACACGTGAATTACGTTTAAATGCGGATACAAGTAGCTAAAGTCACAGTGTTAGAATAAGAGGGAGTATACACATGGTCCCCCGTTAAGCATTATGGATGAAATTGCACAGTATTGGCTAGTACTCAAACGTCGTTGGTTGCCTGCGGCTCTAGTCTTTGCCCTCACCACCGCAGGCGCGGCGGCGTGGACATACAAACAGACGGAAATTTTCCAAGCCAAAGGACAGATTATTCTCAAAAAGAGTAACAAAACTAGTGCTCTGTTGAGTAGTGCCGCTGCAATGGCGGGGGGAGGAGATTTAGAGGGCTTAACAGGGAGTACTCCAGTTAATACTCAAGCAGAAATTATCAAGTCGCTAACTACTCTCAAGGGTGCGATCGAAGAATTGAAAACTGGCAAGTATGCCAATAGAAGAGAATTCAAACGACTAGATAAATATAGCAAGAAATTTGAACTCTTTATTGCCCAACTCAAAGTTACCAGTGTCAAAGGGACAGATATTCTAGAGATTACCTTCCAAGATCCTAGCAAGGAATTGGCGCAAGATGTCGTCGAAAAAATCATGGATGTTTATATCCGTGATGACCGCGAAAACCAAAGAAGAGAAGCAAAAGCTGCTCGTAACTTCGTCAGTCAAGAACTGCCTCGGATTGAAGGTGAGGTCAAGCAAGCTGAAAACGAACTGCGGTTATTCAAGGAACAGTACGATATCGTCGATTTACCGACAGAATCAGTTAAATCTGTCGAAACGATCACCAACCTGAATAAAGAAATCACTTCTGCTTCCGCTCAACTAGCGGCAGAAACATCTCGACTAGCAGGATTGAAGAATTTGTTTGGCGGTAAAGACGCTCAAGCAACAATCCAATCTGGACTGGTAAGTGAATCGCCTGGATTGCAGAAATCTTTGAAAGAATTGCAGGAGATTGAAGCTAAAATAGCGATCGAGAAAACTCGGTTTAGTGACGACGATCCCAGTATCTTGGGCTTGAAAGAGAAGCGACAAGCTTTAGTGGAGATTCTCCAAAAACGTTTTAGCCAAAGCTTAGTTGGCGACAAACAGTTCCAAGGCAAAGTTGTCGAAATGCAGCCTGCTGGACTTCAAGGAAACTTAATTGCCGATTTTGCCAAGAGTGAAGCTCAACGGACTAGTTTGCAGAAGCAGATTTCCGCACTGGTATACGTCGTTGATGCTTACAAAAAACGGATGAGCGCGCTGCCAAAATTAGAACAACAGCAAAATGCTCTCGGTCGTAAACTCGAAACAACGCGATCTAACTACAAGACACTCTTGAGTAAGCTCCAAGAAATCGAAATTGCAGAAAACCAAACCCTTGGCAACTCCAGAATCCAAACTCATGCTGAGTTACCCCAAGAAGCAATCTCACCTAAAAAAGCTCAGAACATCGCCATTGGTGGTTTCTTAGGTTTATTCCTGGGTGCAGCGACTGCATTTATGCTTGATGCTGCCGACAAACGGATCAAGACCGCAGAGGAGGCAAAAGCCTTGCTTCCTGGTTATACAGTCCTCGGTCAGATCCCAATTTTTGCAGGTCAAAAACAATTGCCTAAGATTGGTAAAAGTGGTCGAATTCCTGGTTTACTCGTACTTACCGGATCTGGTGGAATCGAAGCGGAATCTTTTCGGATGTTACAGACTAATCTTCAATTTTTGAATGCGGATGATAGTCTCAGAGCACTGGTAGTTTCTAGTTCTCAGGCTGGAGAAGGAAAATCAACTATTGCGGCAAACTTAGCATTAGCAGTAGCCGAACTGGGCAAGCGAGTTTTATTAGTTGATGCCGACATGCGGAAACCATCCCAGCATATGATCTGGCGACAAGGCAATTACGAAGGACTGAGTAATGTCCTGACTGGTCAATGTAACGAGCAAACTGCAACTGTAGAAGTTCATCCTAATGTCTTCTTGATGACGGCTGGTGTGATCCCACCAAATCCAGTTGTGTTGATTGACTCCGTGCAAATGAGCGATTTGATCGAACGATGGTCAAATAGCTACGATCTAGTAATTGTTGATGCACCACCGCTAACTGTAGCAGCAGATGCGGCAATGTTGGGTTCTCAAGTAGCTGGATTACTATTTGTCTTGCGTCCAAATGTGGCTGACAAAGAATCAGTTCAATACGCCAGTGAAATTATCGCTCAGTCTAAACTGAAAGTCTTAGGAATGGTACTTAACGGTGTCAATCTCGACAAGCAACATCGTTACAATAGCTACTACTACGCATCTAACAAAGATGATGGGAATGCTCGTTCTAAAATACTATCTGGTTCCGCAGGTAATCGGGAGTAAGCTTTAGGAAAATATATCGATAGATAGATAATGGGGTGTGAGGTTACTCGCACCCCATTATCATTTAAGCTAAACTTAAGCCCGTTTTCCCTTGCCCAATTTCTTTCTATTGAGCTGCAATACTAGTTTATGCCCAACCTGTCTACTGCTGCTCCAGAAAATATTACTAGCCATCAAGCCGAAATTATTGCCAGATGGCGGCAAGGATTGCGGCTAGGACAGCGAACTTTGGCAGATTGGCAATTTGGGTCATTAGCGGTATCCGCAGTGCCAGGAGCGGGAAAATCCCATAGTATGGCGGTGGCGGCGGCGATCACGATTGCGCGGGAGCGGCTGCATCAACGTCGTCAATTGATCATTGTGACGCTGACTCGATCGGCAGCAGCTAATATTAAGGATAAGATTAAAAATTGTCTTCAGGAATTGGGCTTACCACCGATCGGTTATAGCGTTAATACTATCCATAGTTTAGCCTTGAGTATTGCGACGAAGCATCCAGAATTATCGAAGCTAGATTTGACAGATCGGACGTTGGTAATGCCGTCCAGCAATCATAAGCTGATTGAAGATACTGTTCAAGTCTGGTTGAGTCAGAACCCTGAAAGTTATCGCTGCTTATTGGAAGGTGAGGGTTTTGATGGTGAAGAGACAGAGCGATTGCGCCGTCAGTCGGTAATCAGGACGGAAGTATTACCTAGCTTGGCATTTAATGCGGTGCGGGAAGCCAAAAGTTCGGGTTTGTCGCCAGATAAGTTGTGGGAGATAGCGCGGATATATCCAGATCGATATGATATTTTAGGGATTAGTGCGGGACTCTATCAGGCTTACCAGGAGTTGCTGGTTAGTCGGGGGTATTTGGACTACGATGAGATGATTGCGGGTGCCTTGCGAGTGATGTCAGATCCGACGGCGCGGCGATTATGGCAACAACAAGTTCATGCGGTATTTGAAGATGAAGCGCAAGATTCTAGTCCGCTTCAGGAGAGATTATTGCGTCAATTAGCGGGAATTCCCGATAAACCTGAACTTTCGCCTAATCTAATTCGGGTTGGCGATCCCAATCAGGCAATTAACTCTACATTTACTCCCGCAGATCCCCGATATTTTCGGGACTTTTGTCAGGAGTGTAGCGGGATTGTCGATGCAAATTTGCAGTCACGATTGGAAAAAATGGAACAGGCGGGACGCAGTACCCAAGTAATTATGGATGCTGCTAATTTTGTGCTGGATTGGGGGAATCAGTCGCTCAATCCACCTACTCAAATTAGTAAAGAAGGCACAGAAAAAAATCCTGAATCTGTCTTCTGGCTGCAAACTATTCGCCCAGTATCAGAGGGAGATGCTCAACCAAATCCCATCGCCCAAGATGGTGGGGTAGAATTGCATGTACCCAGTGATGTTTATGAATCGGTTCGATCGATCGAGCAACGGTTAGCAACGTTATTCAAAGTCAATCCAGCCGCAAATGCAGCGATTTTGGTGAGGGAAAATCGACAAGCAAAATTTATCTTTGACAGGCTGATAGATTGGCAACGATTGCATCCTGAAATTAAAATATATGAAGCAGGTGAAGGCGATCGAACGTCGAAAATCCCAGTAGAAATTCTCACTTTATTTCAGTTTATCACCAGACCGCATTCTTCGGAATATCTGAAAGCCGCGCTAAAGGTTTTATTAGAACGTAAATTAATCGCAGCGCAAGATCTCGATGCTTTAGCTGTATTTCCAGAACAGTTTCTCTATCCAAGTATTCTCGAACCACCGCAAACATCCACCGTCGCCAGCGCGCGAGAAATTTGTTGTCAGTTGCTTCAGTCGAGATTGACGTTACCCCATTATCAACTAATTAGCTATTTAGGCGACAGGTTGAACTATCAATCTTCCGAATTAGCAACGGCTGATAAATTAGCAGATCGAATCGCTTTGCAGACATATGGGCACAGTTCGATTTATACTGCGATCGAAGTCTTACAAGAAATAGTCACAACGGAAGGCTTTGAAAATATCGATGATGGATCGGAATCTCGCTATACGGCATCGGGACAAGTGACGATTATTACCATGCACAAGGCGAAGGGATTAGACTGGGATTATGTATTTATTCCATTTTTGAGCGATAAAATCCCTGGACAATTGTGGACTCCTAAAGGTGGCAAGTTTCTAGGTGATTTTACATTGGCAGAAGTTGCCCGTGCCAAGATTCGTGCTCATTTACATGGGCAATCTTTACCTACACCTAAAGCTGCGTGGGAATTGGCTGATTATCTCAAGCAGGGTGAAGATCTGCGATTGTTATATGTGGCGATTACTAGAGCTAAAAAATTACTATGGTTAGCAGCAGAAAAAGAAGCCCCATTTTTATGGAATCGATTTAATTGGCAGCAGGGAGATAGATTACAAGAAAGTAAACCATCACCATTGTTTACTGCTCTGTGCAAACAATTTCCGCAATTAGTGCGAAAGTAACAGAAAAAATATATTTATAGATTTTCGTCCTGTGGACTAGCTTTATTGCTTGTAAATATAAGGTAGGAGCAGTCGGTATCGATCGACTGTTAATTATCATTCGTTTTAGTGAATTCTTATCATGTCTAAGCAAACAATTCAACTTATTTGCCGTAACGAACTGTATACTTGTAATTTACCAGAACCTCTTCCTTATAGAGATCCTGTCGCGCTGAATTGGCGTTATCAAATTCCTGGAAAAAGTTACGATGGATCGGCAAAAATAGATATCGGCTATCACCAACCTCGCATTATTAACTGGCGATGGAAATCAACAAATAATTAAGAGCATTTTTCGCTTAATTTGATCGAGTAGCAATTTTTATTACGTCATATAGGTTGCTACCTACATCCTCCCATAGCGAACATTTATTGTTAAAATATAAGCTGGCTAGCATAATTTACAGCTAATCTAATCTTTCTATCTCCTAAGCTGTGTTTTTGAATCGGTTACATTTACGTCATTTTCGGAATTATCGGGAGCAGGGAATTATTTTTTCTGCGCCTAAGACAATATTACTTGGAGATAATGCTCAAGGTAAATCTAATCTATTAGAAGCGGTAGAACTATTATCCACACTGAAGAGTCATCGAGTTTCACGCGATCGAGATTTGGTATTAGCAGGGGAAACAGAAAGCAAGATTAGTGCTCAATTAACGCGTAAACATGGATCGATCGATCTCACTTTAACCGTTAGAGATAAGGGTAGGCGAACCGCTACAGTAAATCAAGAAAATCTTAAACGACAGCTTGATTTTCTCGGTATATTAAATGCGGTAGAATTCTCAGCCTTGGATCTAGATTTAGTTAGAGGCAATCCTGAAACCCGCAGACATTGGATCGATTCATTACTATTTCAAATTGAGCCAGTCTATGCCCATATTCTTCATGAATATCAGCGAATACTAAAACAGCGAAATAGTTTGCTCAAACAAGCAGAAGAACGGACATTAGACATCGCTGAATTAGAATCATGGAATCATCAACTAATTATCACTGGTACCAAAGTAATTCGTCGTCGAGCTAGAATCATCGATCGACTCGCACCGATTGCTAAAATATGGCATAATAAAATCAGTAAAGATACCGAACAATTAACAATTACATACACGCCCAATATCACAGCCGTTGAAAATACCCCCGAATCCATTTATCGAGCATTTGTCGATCGGTTAAACCTCCGTCGCGTTGCCGAACAAAGCTTAGGAAATACATTAGTCGGTCCACATCGCGACGAAATAGAATTAACTATTAATGATACACCTGCTAAATCCTATGGTTCCCAAGGACAACAACGTACCCTCGTTTTGGCACTTAAATTAGCCGAGCTAGAACTCATCGAACAAATCGTCGGCGAACCACCATTATTACTCCTCGATGATGTTTTAGCCGAACTCGATCTTACTCGTCAAAATCAACTATTGAGCGTCATCGAAGATCGATTTCAAACCATTATTACAACTACTCATTTAGGCGCGTTCGATGCAAAATGGTTAGATTCATCGCAAATTTTGCACGTTCGGTCGGGTAAAATAGTTTAAACTTAATCTGACAACTAGAAAGGTTAGAAACCCGACTTTTTGGAAAAGTTTGGTTTCTGTCAACACTAATAAACTAAAATCGTATGAGTGATGAATTGGTAGTTCCGCAGTTAATTGTGGGATTGGGTAATCCTGGTGCTAAATATGCTCAAACTAGACATAATGTCGGATTTGAGATCTTAGATAGTCTAGCTAAAAGATGGCGAATTATTTTTAACGATCGCAAGCAATTTCAAGGTATTTATGGCGAAGGATTTGGGAGTAACAATGCTAAAATTAGACTATTAAAACCACAGACATTCATGAATTTATCTGGTCAGTCAGTTCGATCGACCATCGATTGGTTTAAGCTATCGCCAGAGTCAGTATTAGTAGTCTATGACGATCTCGATTTACCACTTGGAAAAATTAGATTAAGGTTGTCTGGTTCTGCTGGCGGACATAATGGGATGAAATCAATTATTTCCCATTTAGGCACGCAAAATTTCCCCAGAGTCAGAATTGGGATCGGCAAAAGTTTTGGTGAAAAAGATACTATCTCTCACGTCCTTGGCAAATTTGCCGCAGTAGAAACACCAATTGTCAATGAAGTCATCTATCTGGTGAATGACTCGATCGAGATGAGCTTGAAACAGGGAGTCGAAAAAGCTATGAGCCTCTACAATAGCAAATCAATTCCAGTGCCAGATATCGAGTAACTAAGTGGATTTTAGCTGTTAATATTTAATCAGTCCAACGATCGATTGGCGAAAAATTATTAGGTCGATCTTGAACTCGATCGCCATTTGTAAAAGTTCCAACACCTTGTGAAGATCTATCGGTGCTAACACGACGAGTTGCCTTTACAGTCCGAGTAACTGCGACAGGGGGAGCCGAAATTCGTCCTGCTTTAGGTTGGCTAGATGAGTTGAGCTTGACATTAGCCAAAATTGCTTCGATTGGTTGCCGAGATATGCTATCTGTTTCCGCAGATTTAGTGGTGACTTGACTAGTGACAACAGTTCTAGATCCGACAAGCGGTTTAGCGAAGACTGGATCGCTAGACACAATCGCCAGCGTGGATGCTGAAATGGCGATCCATAAATGACGGCGCAGATTATACATGTTAATTTTCTTCAATATGCTTATCTGCTAACTTACCCATTCAGATCGATAAAACGATCGATTACGAATTATTAATTTAGCGAATAACCATCCGTGACTCAGCAAAAAAATTCCCCCGTCAGCCACCAAGAATGCTAGGATCTCATACAGCAAGAGAAGAAGTGAAGAAAAAAAGGACAACCTAATGGCAGAGATAAATAAGTCAATATCCTTCGACGGTAGGGATATTCGGCTTAAGGTTGGAGTATACGCACCCCAAGCTGGTGGTAGCGTTTTGATTGAATCTGGCGACACCAGCGTATTAGTTACCGCAACTCGATCGAAAGGGCGTGAAGGAATTGATTTCCTGCCGTTGCTGGTAGACTATGAAGAGAGAATCTACGCAGCCGGACGCATTCCGGGCGGATTCTTGAGACGTGAAGGTAGAGCACCAGAAAAAGTTACATTGATTAGTCGGTTGATCGATCGACCGATGCGTCCATTATTCCCTGAATGGTTGCGCGATGATATTCAAATCGTGGCTACTACCATGTCGCTGGACGAATTAGTCCCTCCAGACGTGCTGGCTGTAACTGGAGCTTCGATCGCAACCCTCCTCGCTGGACTCCCCTTCAATGGCCCAATGGCGGCGGTACGCGTCGGTTTAGTCGGTGATGATTTTATTATCAATCCTACTTATCGCGAAATTTCAATTGGTGACTTGGATCTAGTTGTCGCTGGTACTCCCGACGGGATTATCATGGTCGAAGCAGGTGCCAATCAGCTACCCGAACAGGACATCATCGAAGCGATCGATTTCGGCTATGAAGCAGTGCTAGAGCTAATTACTGCTCAACGGGAATTACTCGCAGAACTAGGAATATCGATCGTTCAAGCTGAGAAACCAGCTACCGATCCTACCTTGGAAAACTTCCTCCAAGAACGCACCACCGAAAGCATTAAAGTCATCCTCGGCAAATACGAACCCAAAGGCGTTCGCGATACTGAACTAGATGCAATCAAAGCCAAAGCCGTCGAAGAAATCGCCGCTTTACCAGAAGAAGATCCAATTAAAGTCGCCGCAGCTAAAGATAGCAAAGTTGTCAGCACCCTATTTAAGAGCATCACCAAGAAAATGATGCGCCAACAGGTAATCGAAACTGGACGACGGGTAGATGGACGCGCACTCGACGAAGTTCGCCCGATCTCCTGTTTCGTCGGCGTTTTACCTAAGCGTGTTCACGGTACAGGTTTATTCAATCGCGGACTGACTCAAGTCCTATCTACTTGTACCCTCGGTACTCCAGGCGACGCTCAGGATCTAGGCGACGACCTCAATCCAGAGAATACCAAACGGTATCTGCACCACTACAATTTCCCGCCTTACTCCGTGGGCGAAACTCGACCCATGCGTGCCCCAGGACGGCGCGAAATCGGTCATGGTGCCCTGGCAGAACGCGCTCTCTTACCCGTATTGCCAACTAAAGATGAGTTCCCTTATGTACTGAGAATGGTCTCAGAGGTGCTATCTTCCAATGGCTCTACCTCGATGGGTTCCGTCTGTGGTTCGACACTCGCATTAATGGATGCTGGCGTACCAATCACCAAACCTGTCAGTGGTGCAGCAATGGGACTAATCAAAGAAGGCGACGAAGTGCGCGTCCTCACTGATATTCAAGGGATCGAAGACTTCCTCGGCGACATGGACTTTAAAGTTGCGGGTACCGATACCGGAATCACCGCCCTGCAAATGGACATGAAAATCAGCGGTTTACCGATGGTGACAATCGCCGAAGCAATCAACAAAGCGCGTCCAGCCCGCTTACATATTCTAGAGAAAATGTTAGCCGCGATCGACAAACCCCGCGAAGAACTCTCACCCTTTGCACCACGCTTACTCACCTTCAAAATCGAGCCAGAACTAATCGGCTTGGTAATCGGACCTGGCGGTAAGACCATCAAAGGGATCACCGAGGAAACCGGAGCTAAAATCGATATCGATGATGATGGTACCGTCACCGTCTCCGCCGTCGATAACGAGAAAGCCAAACGCGCGATCCAAATCGTCCAAGGCTTAACCCGTCGTCTGAACGAAGGCGATGTCTATTTAGGACGTGTGACTCGGATTATTCCGATCGGTGCCTTCGTGGAGCTGCTACCAGGCAAAGAAGGGATGATTCACATCTCCCAACTCGCCGATCATCGTGTCGGTAAAGTCGAAGATGAAGTCGGCGTTGGCGATGAAGTAATCGTGAAAGTTCGCGAAATCGACAACAAAGGTCGGGTCAATCTGACTCGTCTAGGCATTCATCCCGATGAAGCTGCCGCTGCGAGAAAGGGATAAAATTCTAAACTAATTGAATTTTGTGTGTGAAAGATACCAGCCTGATGGAAAGATCGGGCTGGTATCTTAGTTTTATAGACTCACATCTTGCATCAATACAGAAAAACTCTGGAAATTGAGTGTTAACAAGCTATCCAGCTTTTCTTTCCGTTCTGTCGATCGATATTCAACCAGGGTAAGCGCATCTCAAACACTATTGACAACGAGGCAGTAGTTGTGGATGCGGGGAAGGCGGAGGCTAACAAAGTAAGCATATAATGCTAAACAATTATGAAGGTTACGCGCAAGATCTGTGACATTTGAATCTGAGGAATCAATAGTAGACTGACTAGAAGCAAGATCTTTAGACATTGGCGCACACCTGAATATATTCAGCTATTCTCTCCTGTCTTCCTT
>JANYDE010000088.1 GCA_025359915.1 Chamaesiphon sp. 336R_metabinner_41
TTGAGATCTTATGGCGATTCATTAAATATCAATGGCTCACAACAGATGCTTACTCTAGCTGGAAATCATTAGTTTACTCCGTCGAAAAGATCCTTAAAGAATTTGGAGAAAAATATGTAATTAATTTTGTCTAGCTACTTAAATACTACCTTGCACGATGTCAATTTTACAGGGAGCCATATCAGCCAAACTGTCTTTGCTGAAACCTTTGGGGGCATCGTCGGGATCGCTTTTAGCCCAGATGGTGAATATCTAGCAACTAGCGATACCAAGGGCGATATTCAGATTTGGGATGCTCAGACACTCACAAAACATGCCAATTGTCAAGGGCATCAACACTGGACTTGGGCGATCGATTTTAGTCCAGATGGGCAACAATTAGTTAGTGGAAGTGACGATGGTACGGTGAAATTGTGGGATGTCGTAACGGGTGAATGTTTGCGGACATATACGGGGCATACTTTTTCGGTTAATACGGTTAGTTTTAGCCACGATGGAAAAAGCATTGCTAGTTCCTCCCAAGACAGTACTATTCGGCTCTGGCGGACTTTCCCTGGTAGCTCAAATCCCGAAATTCAGACTTTAGTTGGACATAATGGGCGGGTATGGTCGATCGGCTTTAGTCCCGATGATCGTACCATAGTTAGCGGTGGTGAAGATCTCACTGTGAGGTTGTGGGCGTTAGCTACGGGTGAATGTGTGGCTGTGTGGGAAGCTCATGCCGGTTGGGTGCGGTATGTAGCCTTTAGTCCCGATGGTCGATCGATCGCTACCGCTAGTTACGATCGATCGATTAAAATTTGGGATGTAGCCAATCAAAATCCCCGACTTCTTGGAGAAGTCGGGGATTTGTGTACCCACACACTAATCGGACATCAACAGCCTGTTAGCTCGATCGCATTTAGTCCAGATGGAAGACAATTAGTTAGTAGTAGTTTCGATAAAACGATCAAACTTTGGGATACTAATAGTGGCAAATGTGTTAAAACTCTGCTCGGACACAATAGCCGCATTTGGATGGTAACTTTTCATCCTAATGGTCGTCAAATTGCCAGTGGTAGCGATGACAATAATACTAAAATTTGGGATTTAAAACAAGGACGCTGTATTAATACAATTGTCGGACATACTAATGCAATTCTCTCTCTCAATCTGAGTACAGATGGTTGTTATTTAGCTAGTGGTAATGAAGATAATACCATTAGAATATGGGATGTAAATCGGGGAGCCATAACCCAAACTTTACGCGGTCATACTAATCGAATCTGGTCGGTCAAATTTAGTCCTGACGATCGTTTATTAGTGAGTGGTAGTGCTGATTATACAATCAAACTATGGGATTGGCGAATAGGTAATTGTCTCCAAACCTTCAAAGGGCATAAGAGCTGGGTGTGGCGGGTGGTATTTAGTCCCGTAAGCACAAAGCGCAGGCTCCGCCAACGCGGAGCGTCTCCAGGGGAGAATGGTCAAACATTAGCGAGTGGTAGCTATGACCAAACAGTGAAAATCTGGGATATCAAGACAGGAGCGTGTTTGAAAACGCTCGAAGAACATGCTAGTCCGGTAATTTATACCGATTTTAGTCCCGATGGAAAACTGTTAGCAAGTTGTGAATTTGCTGGCATTATTAAACTCTGGAATTCTCAATCTGGCGAATGTTCTCAAACTTTGCGCGAACATAAAAATAGTGTTTGGTCGGTTGTCTTTAGTTTGGATGGTAAGTGGTTAGTTAGTTCGAGTTATGATGAGACTATCAAACTTTGGTCGGTAGCAACAGGTGAATGTTTGCAAACATTTGTCGGACATCAGGGACCAATTCTCAGCGCGAAATTTAGCAGCGATAACCGATTTATTGTCAGTGCTGGAGTCGATCGAATCCTCAAAGTATGGGATATTAAAAGCGGCAAATGTCTCCACAATTTGACTGGTCATAGTGGCTTAATTTATACTCTCGATGTTGGTACTGTCAAATTGCCAGATCTGGAATCATCTAAGCTCGTCGCTTTTACTGGTAGTTTAGATGAAACTATTAAAGTTTGGGATCTCGAAACTGGCGAATGTCTCGCTACCTGGAAATCTCTCTATCCCTACGAAGGAATGCAGATCGCCAAAATTAAAGGATTGACAAAAGCACAGCAAGCTACCCTACAGGCTCTAGGAGGCATTGGTTGACATCTAATAATTATGGAATAGATTAAAAATATCTACAAGTTTGTCAGTGAGTTTCCTCTGTTGGACGAGACAAGTATGTTCGAGCGAATTTTTTGACGACTATTTTGCAGTCGGAAAGTCATTGGTTAAATCGACAAATTATTCCCAATCAGTTGCAAGTTGGTGTGGATTTGTTTTTAGTAAACTAACCTCACAAGACTAGTGATAGCTACAAACCAGACTTTTCCCAAAAGTCTGGTTTGTGTCCTAACTGATATGGCGGAGGCTATATTTCCATATTAAATAGTGTGAATGTGATGAATACAATAGTAGCAAAAGATTTGGTTTGGACATTTCCTCACTGTCCAAAATAATAGTCGTAAAATACCCGTACCCAGATCCGTGATCTATCGCTATCACGATCGATTAGAAATCCCCGATCGAACCGAAGCCCATCAGGTAGAATATTTTATCGATGTCTAATTTTAATCTTCATTAATTAGAGTGACGAATGCTGATTTTTTGGTAAACTACGATTGCCCCAAATCAGAAACACCACGATCGCACTAGCAGCCATCCCTGTCCCAATTGTGAATATACCTGGATATCCCAAATCTTTTGCCACCATTCCAAATACAGGTGCAGCGATGGCAATTCCGAGATCTAAACCAGCGATACATATTGATAATACCTGACCTCGGTGTTGAGGCAAAGATCGATCGGACAATAGCGCGACAATCATCGGTAGTAAAGTGCCAATCCCCAATCCTTCTAAAATTGCGGCAAACACAAAACTCAGCTCACTATTGGCGGTAGCTAGAAAAGCAATCGCAGCGGTATAAGCACAGAGACTTGCGGTGATAAAGATACTGCGCCCATATTGATCGGATTTGCTCCCAACTACAGATCTAGAGCAGAAACTAGCCATTGCCGCGATCGTATAAAATAAGCCAGGATTAAAATCCAAGTGAGTACTACGAATATATAGCGGGATAAATGTATGAATCGCACCGAATGGAAACCCAATTAATAATAATACTAAAGCCGGAATTGCTAGAGCTGAATTCGTCAAGATTTTCCACATCGAAATCTTTGGAGCTGACTCACTTTCTAGTAAATCCACTTCGATCCGCGACTCGCGTAATTGATAAGCGGCGATCGATGAAATTGCCCCACCAATGATCGAAATCCAAAATATCTGGTCATAACGACCAGATACTTGCAAATAGCCACCGATCGCAGGGCCGATCGCCACACCTAAGGGATTGGCAAGACTCATTAAGCCAATGATTTCACCCCGTTGTTTTGGTGGAGCCAAATCGACAATTAAGGTACTATAAGCAGTCGTAAAAGCGGCAATACTAATCCCATGAAATGCCCGAATCACCATCAATAATGGTACCGAAGTCACAGTCAAATAACCCAACGGCGCGATCGCACTTACCACCGTGCCAATTACCAACACAAACTTTCGCCCTCTCGTATCGGCTAATTTACCCAGCAGCGGACGGGTAGCTAATAATCCGATCGCAAAAGCTCCGATAATTAAACCAATCTGTTGCTGGCTAATCCCGATTTCCTCCAGATATGCTGGTAATGTCGGTAATAAAACAGCAATACTAATCCAAAATAATAAGCCCGTGAGAAACAACACGAGCAAACTTCGCCGCTGTTGCGGTTCAAGTTGATTGAAAGTTTTCATTCTGGAAAATCGGGTTCTCTTGCCCCTCCCCTTGGAAAGGGGGAGGGCTGGGGTGGGGTAAAAATCTACGCAACAACTCTAATCTAATTAAGCAATGCAATGCTCCTTGATCCAATTATGGACGATCGCATTGACTTGAAGCGGCACTTCATCATGGGGACAATGTCCAGCATTGAGGTAATGTTCCTGCAACTGCGGATAATAAACCCGAAACTTCGCCCCCCGTTTCCGAGCATCAATCCACGGATCTCCCTCACCCCAAATCATCAACAGCGGACAATGCATTTTACCCAGCATCACATCCACCTTTTCCCCTTGCTGATTGCTAAATACAGATGCAAATACCTGGGGCGCACCTGCATCGCAGGAAGGGCGATAGAGTTCGTCTACGAGCTGCTCTGTCACAGCCGTTTTGTCTACATATACCTTCTGGAGCGTATTGCGGATAAATGTTTTGCGCTGCACGAATTTATACAGTAGCGAATTACCGATAGGGTGACGGAGAAAACCAGTAAGTCCTTTATTTATCAACTTCTGAAGTGGATTTGGTGTTTTCGGGTGAGTACTATCGGTAAAAGGGCCAGCACTATTGATTAGGATTAAACCAACCGTAGCTTCGGGATATGTGGCAGCGACACACAAAGCCGCATAACCACCAAGAGAATTACCAGCGAGTACTACGGGTCGATCGATCACTTCAGTGATAAAATCATGCAATTGTTCCCGCCATAACTCGGCACTGTACGTCCAAGCTGGTTTCGCCGCACGTCCAAAGCCTAACAGATCGATCGCCCATACCTGAAATTCTTGACTGAGTTCCGAGATATTCTTCCGCCAATGATCCGTAGAAGCACCAAAGCCATGAATTAATAATAATGCTGGTCGATTAGCTTTTGCCGCTCCCGCCTGCACATAATAAATCTGCTCTCCCCGCCACTCCCAATATTGTCCAGCTAATGGTTGAGTCGAAACTATCGGTGTAGTGGTAGTCATCTTAGCGTGTGGGGATAATTTAAAGTTTCTAGCCACCATCTTAGACACTTCTCATCTAGCAAGCAACGTTCTCAGGGCTGCTTTGTGTAGGGTGGGAACTGCCCACCCTCTAGATTTCAGCCAATTTA
Organism: Chamaesiphon sp. 336R_metabinner_41; assembly: GCA_025359915.1. Taxonomy (GTDB): domain Bacteria; phylum Cyanobacteriota; class Cyanobacteriia; order Cyanobacteriales; family Chamaesiphonaceae; genus Chamaesiphon. Next base: position 4,975 of record JANYDE010000088.1, read on the forward strand.
CAACCAGTAAATATATACACCTATACTACTTAAGTTAAAATCAACAAATAACGATCGATACATTGCTGCCCCTATCAGTAATTAAAGCAATAAGTAAGTTGACAAAATTAATTACACAAGATTTTGACTAGATACCTTTTCTCTAAGAGATTTGAAAATCTTGAATATGCAATTAATTCTGTCCAGGTACTTATCAGTTAAAGTCGAATGAATTGATTACGACTACAATCTGCTGTAATTCTGGAATGATGGAGCTAGCCAAACTATCACCTAGACAGAGATCGACTTATGCTAGTAAGGTAAGCTAACGCGCATTCGAGATCTTGGACAAATAGTTATGAAACCTCCAATTATTGTCGTCCTCAATCAAGTGAGCGTCGCCACCGCACGCCAATTGATGACAGCGTTACCAGGATCGCAATTATATGGGTTAGTAGATAGAACGATCGATGTAGATGTCAGCTTTACTAATTTTGGCGATACCCTTCGCCAACTATATCGGGATGGTGTGCCGATTGTCGGGTTGTGTGCCGCTGGAATTTTGATTCGCACGCTTGCCCCGATTCTCTCTAATACCAAGACAGAGCCACCAGTGATCGCTATAGCCGCAGATGGTAGTGCGGTTGTGCCGCTGCTGGGAGGGATGACAGGCGTAAACGATCTCGCCGAGCAAATTGCCGCAGCCTTAAATATTCGTCCCGCAATTACTACCGCAGGGAAGATCCTATTTAACACCGTTCTCCCCGATCCGCCCGCTGGTTATCGAATCGCCAATCCCGAACATGTCAAGGCTTTTATAGCTGATCTGATTGGTGGAGCTAGTGTCAGTTTAGATGGCGATGCGCCGTGGTTGACTGCCAGCAATCTGACTTTTTGTACTGATGGGAAACGCACTATTACAGTTACGAATCAAGCAATTGCTGGCAGTCTAGAGCAGTTAGTTTATCATCCTACCAGCCTAGTCATATCGATCGATCGACCCACTCAATTCAACGTAGCTAGGTGGATCGAAGTAATGATCGATCGATTCGATACAGCCAATCTTGCCCTCGCCGTGGTAGCTTGTATAGTGATTCCCAAGACACTAGCAGGAGCGGCAATCATTGGTATTGGGAAGAGTTTAAATCTACCGATTCGGTTAGTTGATTCGGTGGAATGGAGTCAAGATTTAACCGTAATTAATCAGGATGAGAATTTAACTATTCTCAGTGCAACACAGCCGATCGATCCAAACTCGATCGGTCAACCTCAAGGTAAACTAACTGTAGTTGGAACTGGCCCAGGTTCTAAACAATGGATGTCGCCACAAGTTCGCGCAACCATCCTCGCCGCGACAGATTTAGTCGGCTATCACACCTATTTAGATTTAGTCAAAGATTTGAGCGTGGGCAAAGAGTGCCACGGATCGGACAATCGGGTGGAACTAGATCGATCCAGACTAGCATTAGACTTAGCCGCTAGCGGTAAAAATGTCGTCGTCGTCTCTTCTGGCGATCCTGGCATTTTTGCAATGGCGGCGGCGGTACTCGAAGTGCTCGACAAGGAAAATAAACCAGAGTGGCAATCGATCGATCTCCAGATCAATCCTGGTATCTCCGCGATGCAAGCCGCCGCCGCTGAGATTGGTGCGCCGCTCGGACATGATTTCTGTGCGATTTCGCTTTCGGATATTCTCAAGCCGTGGGAAGTAGTTGCCGCTAGGATTGCATCTGCTGCTGAAGCTGATTTTGCGATTGCTTTCTACAACCCGATTTCGAGCCAGAGGAGCTGGCAATTGACTGCAGCCAAGGAAATTCTATTGAAGTCTCGATCGAGCACCACTCCAGTCATTCTAGCCCGCAATCTGGGTAGATCTGGGCAGGAGGTACAGGTGATTACTTTAGGAGAATTAGCCCCAGAATCGGCAGATATGCGAACAGTGATTCTGATTGGTTCGAGTCAAACGCGACTTATTCCCCGCGCTGACGGGAGTTATTTGGTATATACGCCTCGATCTTATTAGTAGAGTTGTTGCTTAGTCCCGATACCCCACCCCAGCCCTCCCCTTATAAAGGGGAGGGAGCAAGAGTTCCACTTTTCAAGGGGAAGTTCATCTCATCCCAAATTGAAGATAGTCAACCATAGGTTAGCTCCTCCCCTTTCCAAGGGGAGGTTGGGTGGGGTATAGATCTACGCATCATCTCAAATTGTTATCAAAACGAAGTCTAGCCGATTTGTGTGTACACAGTAGCCTTATCAAGCGGATGCGCGTACTGTTCGGGTTCCTAGGGCACGTGTAGCGCACCAAGCAGGGGAGGGAGCAAGAGTTAGCTATTTACTAAACCACTAAACAAACACATTATCAGTCCAACTTCCATGTAAACCGTAGGGAACATGATGAGTCAGCCAGAGAGTTGCTACCGCCCCTGTTGTCAAATCGGCGGCATCTAAAATGACCACAGCCGATCGATCTTTCTCCCCATCATAAATCATTGCAATCAGCCAGCCATCGTCCTCCTGGGTGCCACCAGGACGCGGTACGAAGACGGGTTCATTGACATATCCCGTCGGTGCAGCCGTCCACAATTGTTGTGCGCCAGTTTCGCGGTTGAGTTTGATGATACTTTGCAATGGTGCATTACCATCGAGGGTTTGCGCGGCACCCATGTAGACATAGCGATAGGGATTGCCCACATTTGCGGGGTTAATTGTTGGGAATTCACAACAGCGAGGTTCGACGAGTTTGCTATTCACCTGTTGAGTTTCGAGATCCAATTCAAATCGCCACAATTGCCCTGGAGTGAGGTTACTAAAATCAAGATCGCGGAAATCTCGATCAGGTTCGACTTCGGGGAAAGTCGGGTAGGCAATTGAATCGATCGATATTTTACCATCATGCTCGAAGGCATTGGCATGGTGGAAGACAAATCCCGATTTAGTTTCAAAGGTCTGCATTTGTTCACCGCTGCGAGGATTGCGGGGAATAACTAGAATTTTTGTCAGTTTCTCAGGTTGAAATTTGACACATTCTGCGGCACCTTTCAATCCCAGCAGGAAGGGGAAGGGATTAAACCCGACGGGATTTTGGAAGAAGATACAATAATTGGGCGTGATTGCAAAGTCATGAATAAATGCAAACCCAGAAATAATGTGCGAATGCTGTTCAACGACATCGCCATCTACATCAAATTCATAGATAGTGATTTCAGTCAAGAGTCCAGTTCGATCGAATTTACCAGCCTTCAATCCAAAGTTTACCATTCGCCCTTTCGGATCGAATAATGGATGTGCAGCAAAAGCATCGCCAGGTTTTAACGTATTATTTAGATACTCAATTCCTAATGTATCTAAAGTCTTTGGATCCAATCGATGTGGCTCGGCGGCTTCCCATAAAGCAAGTAATTTCCCGCCCCAATAAACTACTTGAGTATTGGCAATATTCTTTAAATTGACATCAAAGGCATTACTCAACCAACCACCAGCTTTCTGCGTCCCAAATACACCACGATAAAGAAATTTACCCGCAATTTGTTCGGCGCGATAAGCTTCAGTTTGGACAAAGCGATTGAGAAAATGCGCTTTACCATCTTGAATGGTAATCCGACAAATCATCCCATCACCATCAAATGGATGACGAACAGAAACATCATTAATATCGAGTAATCCTGGACCGTTCCTAAACAGTGTACCCTTGAGATCGTGGGGGATTTGTCCATCGATTTCGGTAATTTGATAATCATATTCTTGCTTTTGCGATCGATACCCTTGTTTCCATTGATCGAGATTATAAGTAAGTTCTTTAGTTTGAGTTTTCATAGTATATTTAGATAAGCTTCGATTAAGATGGGCAAATCCCCCAACCCCCTTGAAAGTGGCAGGGCTGATCTATTGGGTAGAGAAAAATCTGAAATCCACCTGTAGGTTGAGTTGAACGAATGTGAAACCCAACATCTGCACAATCGATTTTTGAGTGTGTTGGGTTTTCTCGTTCCGTTCACGTTGGCGAAGCCTTTGCCTCAGCAAAAGTGTCTGCCTTCGCAGAGAGGCTCCGCCAACGAGGCTCAACCCAACCTACAAATTTATTTTCCTTTCTTCAATAGATCAGCCCTGCCTTGAAAGTGGATAGTGGATAGTGAATGGGTTATTAGTGTGTAACGGTTTTGTTAGAGGTCATAAGGAGCTTATCCGTTGGCGTAGCCATACTGTATTGGGGAGGCTCTTGCTCCCTCCCCTTTCTAAGGGGAGGGCTGGGGTGGGGTAAAAATCTACGCAGTAATATTCAACTATCCGATTTAACATCCAGAAATTCCGGCGACATATTCGGGATAAAAGATTGATTCCCCACAATCCCTGTTTGTTGATGCTCTATCGCACTCGCAGGCGGAATTGATCGAGCCATTGCCACCGTCAATTGAGGATCCTCATTTGGTAATAATTTAATAAAGACAAGTGGCACCACACTACCTAAATTGGTAATCAAAACCAACAGCCATAACTGATCAAAATTAGTATCAGTTACGCCAAGTAAATGTGTCAGAATTGCCCCACCTTCCTTCGATACCAACCCCGACAAATTCAGCACCGACATTAACATCGCGAATAATGTCGCTTCAATTCCTGGTGGGCACAATCTTGCTGCCAATATTAACACAGGCATAAATGTTAATTGTCCGGCGATCGTCAGAATCAAACTATCACCCAATGCAAACCAATGGTCATCAATGCCGATCGATCGATTAGTATGAGTAACTAATAGTAATGCCGTCATTCCGATGAGGGCAGAAACTAACGTCATCCCCAGAAAGATTTTCCGAAACGGAATATTTTTGAAAAAGCGTTGGAATAACCACACCCCCAACAACGATGCCAAACTCGTAACTAATCGCACCCTGCCTAAAAATTCTGGCGTAAATCCCAATTCATTGGTACTGAAGTAGAAAAAAGCGGACTCCGCAGTCGGCGTACATTGCCACAAAAACAGAAATAGCGTCGGCATCCAAATCGCCTTTTGACTCAAAGCCGCCCACAACTGTTGGATTTGATCCTTGACAATAGCGGTACGTTCCTCAGCGGCTGAAGTGACGGGTTCTTCCACAATCAAGAAAGCCGCCGCCGAAACCAATAGCGGGAAAACGGCGGTAATCGCAAACACAGTGCGGGTGCTGAAGTGCTCCAATAGTAAACCACTAAAATAAGCCGTGAGCAGTCCTCCCACGGCTGCGGCACCCCAACACAGCGATTGAATCGAACCAGAGTCAACCAATGATTCGTCTCTGGCGCGTTCCACAATCAGGGAATCGACGATCACATCGCTCACCGCTACCGAAAGAGAGGTGATTACAATCGCAACCGTGGCAGCAGTGGCTGTATGTACGACAGTTGCTAAACTCACCCACGCCGACACACCCACCAATCCTGATAAGATCAAGTAGGGTCGTCTTCGATAACCAAAAATTGGCAAGCCATCCGACATAAAGCCAAATAAAGGCTTGATCGTCCATGGTAATGCAGCTATACCCATCATGGCAGCAACTTCCGCTGGAGATAGTGCTAATTCATCCTTGAGGAAAAAGCTCACCGCCAGTCGGGAGATTCCCAAAATTCCCTGCACTGCATACACCAGCAGGATTGCCAGTAGTTCGGGAGTAGGCTGATGTCCGAACAGAATCTTGGAGAGCCAGGGATGAGAATTGGTTTCTGATGAGTCGGAACGCTCGGTCAGCATTATTAAAAAATGTTACGCAGTATCCGTCACTATCTTAACCGATCTTTACAAAGCGATCGAGCGATTTAGGGAGATGGGAGATGAGGGATGGGAGATTTGCCGTTTTTGAGAAATGTATGTCAATCTAAAATAAAGACAATCAGACTATTCTAGATGCACATAGATTTCTGAGGATAGTTTGCGTCCATCACCATCAAAATCAGATCGCTGGCTCACTCATCCCCACAACCACATGTTCGCCACCAACGCACCCACTCAAGCAATTAATCCTGATAAAATTCGATCGAGCATTCAGGCTTTGCAGCCTCAGCTAGTCGCATTGAGACGGCAAATTCATCAACAGCCGGAACTCGGATTCCAAGAACAACTCACGGCTGCCAAAATTGCCGCCAAATTGACTGAATGGGGAATTTCCCACCAAACTGGCATCGCCCAAACTGGCATTGTGGCAACGATCCAGGGTCATAAGACTAGTACTCGATCTCGGACACTGGCAATTCGGGCGGATATGGATGCGCTACCGATTCAGGAAGCCAATGATGTGCCTTATAAATCTCAACATCCTGGGGTGATGCACGCTTGCGGGCACGACGGACATACATCAATTGCCTTGATGACAGCTTACTATCTTTCTCAGCATCAAAAGGACTTTGCTGGAACAGTCAAAATCATCTTCCAGCCCGCCGAGGAAGGCCCTGGAGGTGCCAAGCCGATGATTGAGGCAGGAGTGCTCAAAAATCCCGATGTTGATGCCATCATCGGGCTACATCTGTGGAATAATTTACCATTAGGCACGATCGGGGTGCGCAGTGGTGCTTTGATGGCGGCGGTAGAGCGATTTAGTCTGACGATTCAAGGTAAGGGCGGACATGGTGCGATGCCCCATCAAACTGTGGATTCGATCGTTGTAGCCAGTCAAATTGTCAATGCCTTACAAACGATCGTGGCACGCAATGTCAATCCGATCGATTCGGCGGTAGTTACAGTCGGCGAATTTCATGCGGGTACTGCGAAAAATATCATTGCAGATACTGCCAGTCTAGCGGGGACAGTCAGGTATTTCAATCCTAATTTAGCCGACTTTTTTCAGCAGCGGATTGAAGCAATCGTCGCAGGAATATGTGCTGCTCATGGGGCAACTTATCAGCTAGACTACATCAAATTTTATCCACCTGTAATTAACGACGAAAATATTACCGAGCTGGTAAGATCGGTTGCGATAGATTTAGTCGAAACACCATTAGGTATCGTTCCAGAGTGTCAAACTATGGGTGGCGAAGATATGTCATTCTTCTTGCAACAAGTACCTGGTTGCTATTTCTTTGTGGGTTCAGCAAATCCAGATCGATCGCTTGCCTATCCCCATCATCATCCTCGATTTGACTTCGATGAAACTGCTCTTTCGACAGGGGTAGAAATGTTTGTCCGTTGTGTCGAGAAATACTGTGATTAATTGATAATCTTTACCATATTTACTCACTTATTTGCGTTTAGTTTTAGATCCTTTTACTTCTTTTTTTAGGACTTGTTCGATCGCTCTATTCCAAATCGCCATGACTGGTTCTACACCAAATCTGTCGAGCACTTTTGGTGCGTGATGTGAAAAGTATTGACGCTTGCCTGGATCGGACATTAATCGATTTAATCCAAGTGCTAAAGCCTCTACATTTTCAGGTGCTACCAACATGCCATCGATACCATCATGTAGGATCTCACGCGGCCCACTCAAACAGTTACTAGCAATCACTGGCACACCACAAGCCATTGCTTCGCATAATGTAACCGGAAAACCTTCAAAGCGCGATGATAGTACAAAAATGTCCGCTTTGCGCAAGTGAGCATCGACATTTTTGACAACTCCTGGCATAAATACCCGATCTTCCAAACCAAATTTCACACATAAATTTTCGAGTGTAGATCGCATCTCTCCCTCACCTAAAATTGTCAAAGTCCAATCAGGATGATTATGAGCAACTTGAGCAAAAGCTTCGATTGCTAAATCAAAACCTTTCTGGGGAATTAACTTGCCAATCGCTAATAAATGTCGATCGTCAGTATATAATTGAGACTCGATCGCTGCTGATGTTGGTAGCTCGACTGGATTGGGAATTACAAATGTTTTGTATCGATCGGCAGGGAAAAAAGACAATGCAGCATGAGTCTGCACGGTAATCAGATCTGCACTGAGATAAATTAATTTTTGGAGTAATTTACTGATTTTATTAAGTTGATTGGAAGCTGGATGGACATGTTCGCAAACGATCGTTTTGAGATTGAGTCCCCAACAAGCAAGCAGTGTCAGCATGTTGGTAGTATTAACAAAGCTAATCACCACATCAGGACGACTAGCGACAATCGCTTGTTTGAGGATCTGAATGCGTTCGAGATGATCCTGGATCGAGAATAGCGAAATTTTATAACCATCTTGACTTTCGATCGCCAATGGACGAACATCGATCCGGTGGTCGAGATCGTAAAAGGGTGCTTGTGAACCATCATCGAAAGTAAGAATCGTAATAGCCCAACCCTTCGCAGCCCAATAGTTTGAGATAATTGACAGGACTCGTTCCGCACCGCCAACATCAAGGGAAGAACTAACCAGTGTAAGTTTCATTGGATTTCCAATTGCTATGATTACCTAGCGTAAGGGACAGATCTCAAAAAGTTAAACAGCTATTTGACGCATATATATTTAGTTTCAAAATAATTTATGAGCACACAGACTGGTCAAATTCTCGATGGTAAAGCTTTGGCTCAAAAGATGCAGGCTGCGCTGCAACAGCAAATTAGCAACTTGGAAGCTCAAATTGGTCGTCCACCTGGATTGGCAGTACTGATGGTGGGGGATAATCCGGCTAGTGCTGCGTATGTTGGGGGTAAGGAAAAAGCTTGTATCAAGGTTGGGGTGAGGTCATTTGGGCAGCATTTTTCGGCTGATGTAAGTCAGGAAAAACTTACAGCAGTAATTCATGAATTAAATGCTGATGATCGAGTCGATGGTATCTTAGTCCAGTTACCATTGCCGGATGGGTTTGATTCGGTCGCACTCTTGCATGAGATCGCGCCCCACAAGGACGTAGATGGTCTACACGCTCTCAATTTGGGGAGATTGGTACGGGGGGAGCCTGGGCTGCAAAGTTGCACGCCAGGGGGCGTAATGCGGCTATTAGCTGAATATCAGCTCGATGTTCGTGGCAAACATGCAGTGGTGGTGGGAAGAAGTATTTTAGTCGGGAAGCCGCTAGCTCTGATGTTACTAGCTGCTGACGCTACTGTCACGATCGCTCATTCTCGCACTCCCGATCTCGCGACTGTCTGTCGGCAAGCGGATATTTTGGTGGCGGCGGTAGGTAGGACACAAATGGTTGCGGCGGAGATGGTGAAGCCTGGAGCGGTGGTGATTGATGTTGGCATCAATCGGATTGAAGATGCGAGTACTGGTAAGTCGCGGTTGGTTGGCGATGTCGATTTTGATGCTGTCAAGGAGGTGGCGAGTTGGATTACGCCCGTACCTGGTGGGGTGGGCGCGATGACGGTGACGATGTTATTGGAAAATACGGTTTGGAGCTATGCCAATTCTCATGGTTTAACTTAAAGGCGATGATATCCCCGACTTCTTTAAGAAGTCGGGGATATTTCTCAGCCAATTTTTCTAGCAATTACTGCATAAAAAGGATCGCCACCAGGTACACCGACTAATCGTAAGAAATCTGGTACTTGACTGAGATGAACGATCGATTCTGGTTCGCTAAATCCGGTGACAGATTGAAAATATCCCTTGACTAACTCTACTCGATCGATCTCGCTACCATCCCGCCAAATCTCGATCGCTTTATGATAAAACATCCGATTTGAGAAACTAAAGATCGCAATTCCATTTGGCTTGAGAATTCGATGAACTTCGGCAAAAATTGCTTCGGGATATTGAA
>JANYDE010000089.1 GCA_025359915.1 Chamaesiphon sp. 336R_metabinner_41
GATAGAGTTGGGGCGTAGCCATTATTTTATGTGGATCTGTTTTTTGCTAAAACCATCGAACCACGGTTTCGTCCCTTTTCTTTCTTAATTATTCTTCTCTACCCCCTGTAAGCCTTTGAGGACTTTTCTGCACCACTAAGCCCATCTCACTAAAAACGTTCCAACTCTACGGTAAAAGATTTGGTGGGATTGAACCTCGCTTTAAAGATTATAAGTCTGGTACTTTTGATATTTTACGGTCGAAAATTAGAGATGCTCAAGCTTTGAGTAATTTGTTAATGATGATAAAAATTGCTGAAATATTAGCCATCAGACTAGGATTAATTATGATAAAAACAAGACAGCGAAGTGAGGTGGATTGGCATGGTCACAGAGGTTTAAGTCTTTTACAACTCGGCATCAGAACTGTTAAAAGTTTCTGTCATCAAGTTTTACCACTCCCCCTTCTTACGCCTATTCCTTGGGTGAAAATTCCTCCCGTTTGTGCTTCTCTCAAGAAACAAGCCAAGTTGGATCGGCGGATTGAATTTTCCAAAGTTATTTCATTCTCTTGTTAAGAAAAATACTTTTCTGCACCACTAAGACACTGGCATATAATTCTTTAAATAACCGCTGCTGTACGCTATGATCGACGATCGGCAAAGGATAGCCCACTTGATGACGAGTTAGGGGTAAAATATCGCCACTGAGAATTAGTTTCGTATTGACAGACTTTAATTCTGGCACCCATTGGCGAATATAATCGGCTTCCGAATCGAATTTTTGGGCTTGAGTATAAGGATTGAAAATCCGCAATGGTTTGGGATCCATCCCGCTTGACGCGCTCCATTGCCAACCGCCATTATTTGCCGCCAAATCCCCATCGATAAGGGTTTGCATGAAGTATTTTTCGCCCCATTGCCAATTAATAATCAAATCTTTAGTCAGGAAACTGGCGACAATCATTCGACAGCGATTGTGCATCCAACCAGTTTGATTGAGTTGGCGCATGGCTGCATCAACGATCGGATAGCCCGTTTTGCCATCACACCAGGCTTGAAAGTGAGTTTCGTTGTTTATCCACGGAAACTGTTTGAAGTGGTCGCGGTAGGCTCCCTGGGCTAGGCTGGGGAAATGATAGAGGGCTTGTTGATAGAACTCTCGCCATGCTAATTCTTGTTGCCAAGTGGTTACGCCTGCGCGAGCTTCGTCGCCGCTAGTTTCCTTCATGGCGGCGGTTGTCGCAGCCCAAACGGTGCGGATGCCAATTGTACCAAATTTTAGGGCAGCACTCATACCGGAGGTGCCGGAGATGGCGGGATAGTTGCGTTTTTCGTCGTAATTGAAGATCGATTTGTGGCAGAATGTTTCTAGCTGCTGTTGGGCGGCTGTTGTACCTGGCTCGAAAATTAGGGGTTTTTCCCAACTAAATCCTAACTCGGCAGCGGTAGGCAGATCGATCGTCGGTAGTTGAGTTAGGGCTTGTGTTTCGGCGGGGGTAAGTTCGCTCGGTGGTAGTTTAACTTCTACTGGGGCTGGTTTAGGTTGACTACTCCAGTTGCGCCAAAATGGTGTGTAGACGGAGTAGGGCTGTTTATTGCCTGTTTTAATCGTGTTAGGATCGTGGAGCAGTCGATCCCAATTGGTGTGAATTTGGATATTTTGGGATTGTAAGGCTGTGGTTACTCGATCGTCACGAGTCTGGGAATATGGTTCGACATCGTGATGCCAGTATACTGCTTTGGCTTGAAGAGTACTTGCTAATTGGGGGATGCGATCGATTGGATCTCCATCGACAAATAATAATTGACTACCCGCTTGGAGATAATCCTCTGCTAGAGCTTGCAAACAACCGAGCATATATGCGATTCTGGCTGGCGCAATGTCATCGCCGGAAAGGATAGATCGATCGAAACAAAACACCCCAATTACTCTAGCATTGGTGCGAGATGCCTGCGCTAAACCAATGCTATCGGAGATGCGCAAATCGTTACGATGCCAAAATAAAACGAGATCGGACATTAATTTATTGAATAGATTGGTACCGTAGATCTTTGGTTACCCATAAAGCGGCGTTTTTATTCGGGGGTTCCCCCCGAATAAAAAAACGACAAGACATGGCACCCCTACAGATTGATTGTGTAGGTGTGCCCTTTTATAGATAACCTGAATTTTGCTAAACTGCACTCAGAACTTTAACTTTTATTTACGACTACTATTAGTCAGAGAACCAAATAGAGAATTGACACCCGCAGTCGAAATATCGCTAATTGCTTTCGGCAGACTTTCGGCGAAAGCACTGAAAGCAACATTCAATAATTTCGCTGGTTCTAATTCCTCTTTCACTAAACCCCACAACTGCTGAACTTCAGATACATGTAGACGATTATCTTCTGTCAAAGCCATCACGAGTTGATTGCGTAAAGATTGCCCTTCAGGAGACATTAGAAATTGGAAACCTAATTGAGCGGTAGGTAACAGATTAAAGTTACTATCACTACGGGCAATCCCAATCATATTCTCCAACCGTTCCCACTGCAACTTACCATCTTTGATAATCACTTCGATTAACCGCCGACGCATTTCGGGAGTTTCGCCATTGAGCAATCTTTGGGCAACGTAAGGATAACCGATTTCGACAATCTTAAAGTCTGGATTCAGACTGAGAGCTACGCCTTCCTGAGTTACCAGTGATCGAATAATTAGTGAAAATTGAGCGGGGATGCGGAAGGGATATTGAAACATCAACTCTGAGAACTCATCGGTGATAGTTTTAAAGTTGAAATTTCCCACGCTTTCACCCATTGCGTTACCCAGTACCTTTTGCAGTGCTGGAATAATCGGTGTGATATCAATATCAGGAGTCAAGAATCCAAGCTGAACAAAATCATCAGTCAGGGCGAGATAATCTTGATTAATTAAGTGGACAACCGATCCGGCGATCGTTTCCTTGGTATCCTGGGCGAGTTGATCCATCATCCCAAAATCGATAAATGCCATCCGTCCATCGGCGAGGATAAATAAGTTACCAGGATGAGGATCTGCATGGAAGAACCCAAATTCTAATAACTGTCTCAATGCTGATGCTACGGCAATCTTAATTAAACCATCTCGATCGAGTCCCGCTTTTCTGATTCCTTCTAAATCTGTCAGCTTGATCCCATTAATCCACTCTAATGTGAGTACGGTATGACTACTATATCGCCAGTAAATTGATGGAACTTTTACCGTCGGATCGTCTTGGAAATTAGCTGCAAACTTTTCAGCATTTCGCCCTTCATTCTGATAGTCGATTTCTTCAAACAACTTCACCCCAAATTCATCAACTACTACCGTGAGATTGTCCCCTAAATTCAATGGCAAAAATGGTTTAATCCAAGTAGCCGCCCAGCGCATCAGATATAAATCGCGGGTAATAACTGGCAACAAGTTCGGACGTTGTACCTTAACAGCAACCTCTTCACCAGTATGCAATCTTGCTTTATAAACTTGTCCTAAACTAGCGGCTGCAACTGGACGCGGCGAGATTTCTCGATACAATTCATCAATCGGCTTTTTGAGTTGTGACTCGATAATTTGCATCGCCAAATCACTGTCAAAAGCGGGAAGTTGATCCTGTAATTTGATTAATTCGTCTAAAAAGTCCTGTCTGACTAAATCGGGGCGAGTCGAGAGGGCCTGTCCGACTTTAATATAAGTCGGCCCCAAATATGTTAGGATTTTGCGGAGTTGCTCTGCTCGATCGCCTTGATTAGCTTCAATATGCCCAACAGATCGATCGATTAGTAAGCCAATTAGGAATCCTGCAAACAACCAGACGATCGTTATTGCCCGCCAGATCACTAGCCATGGACGTTTATTATAGTAACTGGCAATCGCTTGAGGATTGTAACGGCGCAGTTGGGCAAGTTGTTGCTGGCTCACGGTTGGAATTTGGCTCCTACTCGATCGAGTTGTGTTTTAAATGTTTTTTTATTTCACAGAGTTAACTTTCGTTAAGCGATGCTCTGCTATCTTAACTTTTTTGATCTGGAGAGATAAATTCTCCTTAACATTAGTATACAAAGCTACCAACTAAACTGGGTTGGTGCGATAACCGAACTCAATATTATTAACGCCTTAAATTCATCAAAATTTAATATTTTCTTAACAATGCCGAAAATTCTGATTACTGGTGCGAGTGGATTTTTGGGCTGGAATTTGTGTCAAATTGCGCAGACAGATTGGGAAGTTCATGGCATCTATCATCAACATCCAATTGAGATTTTAGATGTTAGTATACATCAGCTCGATCTGACTAATTTCGATTTAGTTAAAGGTTCGATCGATCTAATTGCACCAGATGCGATAATTCATACAGCGGCGGCTTCTAGTCCTAATTTCTGTCAAGAATATCCAGATAAATCGTACCAGATCAATGTGTCAGCAGCTCAAAGATTAGCAGATATTTGTGCGACTCGTAAAATACCATTCGTGTTTACATCTACCGATTTAGTTTTTGATGGTATACAACCACCTTACTCAGAAACAGATCCAGTTTCACCAATCAATATTTATGGTGAACAAAAAGTAGCCGCCGAACGAGAAATTCTCAGTGTTTATCCTCAAGCTAAAATCTGTCGAATGCCTTTGATGTTTGGGATGACACCACCGACGGCGACTAGTTTTATCCAGCCGTGGATTCAATCACTAGCTACTGGGCAAAAGTTGCAACTATTCGTCGATGAATTTCGCACACCAGTAAGTGCGATAACGGCTGCTCAGGGCTTATTAATGGTATTGAGATCGTCTACGTCAGGAATTATTCATTTAGGCGGGAAGGAACGGATTTCTCGCTATGATTTTGGATGTCTACTTGCGGATGTGTTTGGATGGAATTTATCTTTAATATATCCAATTTCTCAGCGAGATTTACAGATGACAGCACCACGTGCAGCGGATGTTTCTTTCGATAGTGGTAAAGCGATTGAATTAGGCTATCATCTGCCCTCACTGCGCAGGGAATTAGAGTCAATCTTTACAGAAATGAACGGGTAGGGGTAATTCATGAATTACCCCTACTCGTTCATTTCTGCTATTGGATATACGATATCCCCGACTTCTCGTTCGCGTAGCGTCTCGGAGAACAGAAGTAGGGGATATTTCTTCGTCAACTTCCTTGCTGTCAATTTGACAGTTCGCTATTGAACTCGTTAAAACTACGGCGTTTGAGTTCGATTGATTCCTTGCGGGGTAGCAGATCGAAGACTTCACGCAAAGTATCATCCATCTTTTCAAACGAAATTTGTCCTACTTGATTTAGCCGAACTTTACCCGCTTTATCGACGACGACAGTTTGCGGAACTGTGCCACCATAATAGTATCCATCTTCGGTATTTGCATACTTTTTATCGAGTGCCAAACTATCGACAGTGATCGGAATAAAACTAGCAGCTTTGCCATAGTAAGCTTGCAATTGAGAGATGACTGTTGAATATCTTTTACAATCGCTACTATCATCGACGTAATAAACTAGGAGAGCTGGTTTCTTCGCTTTCAACGAGTCAGCTAGAGAAATTCTCGCTGGTACTAGAGATCCATTTCCGGCGTAGAGAACGAAAACATTTCCATCGTATTTATCATCATCGATTCCGGCAAAAGCTGGATTGGCTAATAGCAGCGAACAAGCGATAATTAAGCACGTCGTGAGGATCGATCGATATACAGATTTAAAGTAATTAGACAACATTTCAGACATATAATTTAGCTAAATATATTATGCTCCGCAGCTTCAGTGTTGGTGCATTATGCTCCGCAGTAACGCACCCTACAATTCTACAATTCTACAATTCTAATTTCAGGGCATCGCTATCAACTATCAACTAATTTAACCGCTTCCAACATTTGGGAGAAATAGACACTTTTTTTCGTCAAGGCTTTGCGCTTGATGGTAAAGCCTTGAGCTTCCAAAATTTCGATAATGTCGGCTTCAGTGTGGAGATAAGAGCGGGTAGCTTTGCTGGCACCAGGAAAGAAACTACCAATCTTTTTTAGTAGGGAGAGACAGGGAGTTTTGGGTGCAAAACTGATGATCAGCCGCGATTGGGCGAGTGATGCGAGGTGAGCAATCATTTCCGCCGCCTTTTCTTGGGGATAGTGAATTAATACGTCGAGACAGACGACTGTATGGTAACTACCACTAAGACTTTCGAGATCTTGAACACTAAAGTTGGGATTATTGTTATTGCCAAATAGTTTAGCCGCAATTTCTTTAGCTTCTCCTACCATTTTCTCAGAAATATCGCTCGCATCAACGATCGCTTTTGCCGTCGCCAGCGGAATGCTCAAACTACCCACTCCACAGCCTGCGTCGCAGATGGATAAACCCTCCAGGTTATGATCTGCCTCAAACCATCCCAGCAAGGTGTCTACAGTCTGCTGATGCCCAATTCGCACAGCAAGCTGTACCTTGTTTACCTCACCATCACCGTAGATGCGTTGCCATCTTTCAAATCCAGTATTATTAAAATATTCTTTGACTACTGCCTTATCGTCTACTAAATCCATTGAAACTTAGGTATAAAGTTTATTGCTATCGGTAGATCACTATAGCAGGCGATCGGGTGTGTCAGTTAGTATCGGTGCAGATTTTGGTTAACCTCAGAGTTGGAGATTTCAAGTAAGATTGTACTTAGAACCTGCCCGCATCTAATTTCTTCATCCTCTATATTCTCACTTATATACTCTATGTCTCGACGTTATTTTTTGAGTAGCTTACTGGCAATTTGTTTGACTGTAATCTTGTGGGGCAGTTTTAGTTCGACAGCGCAAGCGATGGGTGGTAAATTGCCCATGATCAATCAGCCAGCACCAGAATTTAGATTACCAACTAATACTGGCACGGGACAAGTAGCACTAACTGACTATGCGGGAAAATGGATCGTCTTATATTTTTATCCCAAAGACTTTACCTCTGGTTGTACTTTAGAAGCTCGCCGATTTCAACAAGATATTAATAAATATCAGCAACGGCAGACGGAAATTGTCGGAGTGAGTGCTGATTCGATCGATTCTCATGCCGAATTCTGTGACTCGGAAGGCTTGAAATTTCCGCTCTTAGCCGATACTGATGGCAATGTGAGTAAAGCTTATGGTTCGTGGATGGGTATTTATTCCATGCGTCATAGTTTTATTATCGATCCACAAGGTATTTTGCGATCGACTTTTACTGATATTAATCCTACCACTCATAGCCAGGAAGTATTGACCGAACTCGATCGACTTCAGGCAATTCAAACTTCAACTCGATGAAGGGAATAAGATATATAGCCGAACAGCTCCGCGAGAATCAGCTTTTACTCAGCCGGACGGCTGAATTTTTTAGGTAAACAGCCAAATGTCCCAAGGAGATCGATCGATCGATCGGTTACTATCGAAAAGTATTCAGAAGATCGCCGTTGTTGTCTGGATAATCGCTTGTACGAACTCACACATCAGTCTGTCTAAGTTTAAAAACAAAGTAATCGCTAAACCATCGTTACGACCTAATTAATATTAAAAATTCTCAGCTACATAGAATTAGTATATATACTTCATACTCAGCATATTTTGCCACTAATTGGCAAGGAGAACAATTTTCATGGGAAGGATTTTTATTTGTGCGATTTATGGTGGTTATGAAGGTGCTGCTGGCGATCCAGAAACAATTGGCAAAGGCGCAAATGAAGCCAAACAAATGGTATTTCTCCGCGATTCAATTGTGCCAGAACTTCGCAATCGCGGCTTTGAAGTTTTAGCAGTACCCGACTCTGACAATCCTAGATTCGCCATTGAATGGATTGACAAACGCGCAAAGCCAGGAGATATTGCCTTAGCTATTCATGCTGATGCTTACGCTCATTCCCAAACTAAAGGGGTGAGTACCTTTTACATTGCCAAAAATGGCGAACGCAAGAATCACGCGCAGATGTTACTGCTCTCCTTTTCTAGTCGCGTTCCCGATTTACCTAGTCGCGGCGCAAAACCTGATACATCGACAGGTACAGGCAGTTTAGCCTTTTGTCGGAGATTGACAATTCCGTCCCTGCTCATGGAAATTGGATTTAAAATCGATAGTGAAGATCGATTGACAATTCAAGCATATTGGCGCGAAATCGCCCTAGGGATTGCCGATGGCTTAGTGCCTTGGAGTCGCGATGTCCAGATGCAAGTCTCCAGCAACAATCACACCGTACCAGTCCATCTCAAAGTTAATGACGAACCATCTCCAGAACGGGGCATTGCGATCAATGGTAATGTCTATGTCCCGATCGATCTAGCCGATAGATTGGGCGTAAATCTCGCACTCAATCCGCAGATGCGGCGAATTCGCTACAGAGGAGTAGTCTACCTCAAAGCGATCGAACTGCGCGATCTAAATATCTCGATCGTCTCAGAGATTGGTCGTACCTATAATATCCGATCCGAACACCAGTTTAATGCCGACGAACTCGATCGAATTATGACCGCTGGACATACCACCGCCAATCATCTCAACGAATTTCTCCTCGCCAATCATCCCGAAGCTCTCGAAAAATTTCCCAACATCGCGGAGATCTATCTCGAAGAAGCCAACGCCGAGGGCGTAAATCACGATCTCGCCTTTGCTCAGATGTGTCTAGAAACGCGCTTCCTGACCTTTGGCGGTGCCATCTTACCAGAATTTAATAACTTTGCTAGTTTAGGCAACTTACAGACCGAATGGGCAAATTTCGCCGATGTCCGGCTTGGCATCCGCGCTCATATCCAACAACTCAAAGCCTATGCCAGTACAGACTTATTAGTTCAAGAATGTGTCGCGCCTAGATTCGATCTCGTCAAACGCGGTATTGCCCCGACGATGCGCCAATTAAATGGTAGATGGTCGGCAGATGCCCAGTATACGATTAAAATCACCGCAATTCTACGCCGTTTGTATGAAACTGCTGGAATTTTTTAGCAATCTTGTATCAAATAGTGTCGAAAAATTAAGTTAAATTTGTTCTGACAACGTACTATACCCAATTTGCAACAAATTGAACATCATTGCGTCATAAGTAGTAGCTAAACTCTAAGATAGGTTTAATTAACGTGCTATGCGATTTGGCAAGGCCGACGCTATGCCAACGGCTCAAAGCAAGTATCTACCGCCAGCCAGCCCAAATCGTTAACAGAATTGTATAGGTGTGCATTGTATGTCAGAACCCCAAAAAAATTTATCGATCAGGTTGCCAGATCCCAGCCTAGAAGAGCAGGCTGTACCTTGCCCCACCAATCTTCAGTCCAATCCCCCAGAGCCATCCCAACCGGCTCTAAAAACACTACGCCAAGGTAGCAAATATATCTCGTTATTATTTTTGAGTACGATTGCTAGTTGTTCTTTTGGCTATCTATCAGCCAAGGAACAGCTTCCATCTAGCCTCGCATCACCGGCTACAGCCAACACCCAATTCGCTAATAGTGGCAGTATTTTAGCTGGTACTAATAACAACTTTATCACTCAAGTAGTCGATAAAGTCGGTCCCGCAGTCGTCAGAATCAATGCTTCTACCACCATCGCCGCCAGTCAAGGATCGGAAGATGATGCCGAAGATCCCTTCTTTCGACGGTTTTTCGGAGATCGGTTGCCGCCAAAAGGTCGATCTTCAGAGCGAGAAGTCAAGCAAGGCACAGGCTCTGGCTTTATCATCAATAGCAATGGCTACATTATCACCAATGCCCATGTGGTAGCTGGTGCGACCAAAGTTACCGTCACCCTCAAAGATGGACGGACAATCGCTGGTAAAGTAAAAGGGATCGATCGAGTCACTGATGTCGCCGTAATCGAAGTCGCTCAGAAAAATCTCCCCAGTATTTCAATCGGTAATTCCGATCGGATTAAACCAGGCGAATGGGCGATCGCGATCGGCAATCCATTAGGATTAGATAATACCGTCACCGCCGGAATCGTCAGCGCGACAGGCAGAACCAGCGCAGAGATCGGTGCAGCCGACAAACGAGTCAACTATATCCAAACCGATGCCGCCATCAATCCTGGCAATTCTGGTGGTCCCTTACTCAATGCTACCGGACAAGCGATCGGGATGAACACCGCCATCCTCCGTGGTACCCAAGGATTAGGCTTTGCCATCCCCATTAATACCGCCATGCGGATTGCCAATCAACTAATTGCCACAGGCAAAGTCGAGCATCCCTTCCTCGGTATTCAGATGGTAAATCTCACCCCCCAGCTCAAGGAAGAAATCAATAGCGATCCTAAAGCCAATCTCAAAATTGATGTCGAGAAAGGCACCCTAATTGCCCGCGTCGTCCGCGATTCACCCGCAGCCAAAGCCGGAATGAAATCTGGTGACATTATCCAGAGTGTCAATGGTAAAGCCGTCCAAAACTCCAACGAAGTGCAACAAGCGGTAGAAACCACTAAGATTGGAAGTAGCGTCCAAGTCCAAGTCCGTCGCAATGGTCAAATCGTCAATCTCAATGTTACCCCGATTGCCGCTCCGCCACTGACAGCAGAACGAGAATAGGGGATAGAGAATAGGGGGTAGGGAATAAGTAATAAGTAATAAGTAATAAGTAATAATAGAAATACTTGCCTTTCCACTATTCCCTTACTCCCAAATACTCTTGACCATATATTTTTACACAAACAAAGAGCAATCAAATGGTTGCTTCTCCAATTTTTCCAGACATGCATTCGTGATGGATAAATTGTGGTGGTACACAACAGAGCACTATTTCCAAGCTCAAAAATTTGTCGGAACACCTTACCTCGAGCAGATTCGACCGCCTTGGTGGCGCGCTTCGCGATCGATTGAATAATAGTTGATAGTTGTTCCCGAGAGCCTCGACCTAGGAGAATAGTTGATAGTTTCCATGTATGATTTTTCATATTTGAAACTCACAAATCTCCCCCAATCCCTTAGTCTCCCCGTTTCCCCCTCACCTCCACATGATTAAATCCTGGCTAATAATTGGCATCGTGGCGGTATTAGTGGCTGTTATGCTCAATCGGCTAAATACGCCCGAAGGATATCGTTGGTTCAATCGCCAGCGTCGTCCTGCATGGTTGACATTTGAGCGATTGATTCCCGTAATTTGGACGGTGATTTTTATCTGTGGTGCTTGGTCTGCTTATGTCGTCTGGGAAGCCGCAGCCACAAAAAATCAACCATGGGGATTGATGGCACTATATTTGCTCTTAGAGGTGGCAATTATGGCTTATACGCCGTCAATGTTCTGGTTTAGGAGTCTCAGAGTCGGAACGATTATTGGTGCCGTAGGATGGTTTATCGGGGCAATTCTGGCAACATTAGTATTTCCGATTTCGACAATGGCTTTAATTCTACTTGTACCCTATCTGCTCTGGAGTCCGATTGGTACCTACGTCACCTGGGTAATGGAAAAGTTAAATCGGGGATAGTCAATGGTGAGGAAGGCGGATTAAATAACCGATAAAATTTATCCCCTATCCCCTATCCACTATCCTCGTTACAATAACGATCAAACAAATTTTTAGAAGCGATCAAAATCAGATATTATGGGTGAAAATTTAGCACAATTATTAGAACCGATCGCGATGCAATTTCGTGCGCTCAATCTCCCAGAACCGCTGACTCATTGGGGACACCCATTTTTCATGAGTATCGTCATGTTTGCGATGGGCGGCTATGGTGCTTATGCTGGTTGGAAAGGGAGATTATTAACGGCGACAGATCCTGAAGCCGCGATGAAAAATAAGACCGATCATAAGAAGATTATGCCAGCAATGTTTGGCTTTATGGCGATCGGCGCAACAGGTGGAATCTTATCTTTAGTGATCCAAAAACATGCTGTGATGGCGAGTCCTCACTTCTTGACAGCTACCATTGTCCTAACTTTTCTGGCAATCAATAGCTTAATTTCATTCACGGGGTTTGGTGGTAATAAGCCCGAACTTCGTAAGCTTCACGCCTATTTCGGCAGCACGATTATGGGGATGATGATTGTCCACGCGCTGATGGGATTGAAACTAGGACTGTCGTTCTAAAAATTAGTAGCAATTCTCGTTCTGAAAATTGAGATTTTCCATAAGGAGAGGCTCTCGGAAAGGGATCTGATCCTAGTTTTTAAAAATGAAACTGTTGAAACCCTCATTCTGTCGTCAATAATCTGACAGAAATCGCCGTACTGAAATATTGCAAGAGTTCTAAAATGAGCATTGCTGAAAAATTGGTTAAAATTCTAGTTATTGGAGAATCTTAGTTATGGCAGTCAAACAACAGTTTAATAGTTTTGAAGACGCGATCGCGAATAGTGACGTGCCGATTTTAGTCGATTTTTATGCGACTTGGTGTGGTCCATGTCAAATGATGTCCAAAATATTGGAACAAGTTAATGCCGATCTGAATGGGCAAGTGAGAATCATGAAAATCGATACGGATAAGTATCCTCAGATTGCTTCTAATCATCAAATTCAGGCTTTACCAACTCTAGTCTTATTTAAGGGCGGACAGTCTGTAGATCGAATTGAAGGTGTATTGCAGGCAGCACAATTGATCGATCGCATCGGTCAATTTCTATAAGTCTCGATCTAATTAATTAAACCCACCACGATTAATTCGTAGTGGGCTTAATTTTTTCAAGCTGGCGGACGGATTCGAACCCCCGACCGGCTGATTACAAATCAGCTGCTCTACCAACTGAGCTACGCCAGCGCGCTTTCACCTATCATAGCACACTGATTTAATTCATGTCTAGTACCAACCGCAATTTTTTTAGCCCTAAAAATCTGCTTAATGACTGGCAAAGAGTCAAAAGCTGCTCATAGCAATAATTATAGATACTCCAAATTACCTTATTCTTCGTCCCAAGCTTCGACTTCGAGCAATTCACTGACGGGATCTTGGAGTGTGAATCCAAAATCTAGTAATTCGTTTTTCCAATGTTGCCACTTATCGCCATATAAGAATGCGATCTTCCAAATTCGATCGCTTGGATCAAGAATCTTGGACGCGACCAAAGATTCGACTTGACGTTGCATTTTCACCATCGGGTGAAGTACTTGCTGGGTCATAGATAATGATTTAATTGTTCTAATGCTTAATTGAGATGAACTTCCGTGCTAAATCTTAGTTTTAGTCTTGGAAATATTATGCGCCAGGGAAGCCCTCTCTTATAAAAGTACCGTATAACTAGCTACATTGTCAAACTTTATTTTACATCGATGTTGTCGATCGATAACACTGAATTCTCATCAGTGGTGGCGAAGCACATTACCTTCACTGAATGCCCGCAAATAACCAACTAATTACGATACCTAGTATGGATCCGGCGATTACCTGGACAGGGGTATGTCCTAATAATTCCTTTAGCTTTTCTTCATTAAATTTATGATCCTCAGAAAATAATTCGTCGATCATTTGATTGAGAATCCGCGCTTGTTTCCCTGCGGCTTGACGAACTCCCGCAGCATCATACATCACCACGATCGCAAAAATTGTCGCGATCGCAAATTCGGCACTTTTCCAGCCCAGACTTTCGCCCACTCCAGCCGCGAGAGCGGTAACTAGAGCTGAGTGAGCACTAGGCATTCCGCCTGTTGTCGTTAATACTTTGACGCTAAATTTACCATTTTGAATCAGATCGATAATCAGCTTGAGCACCTGAGCAATTAGACAAGCAGCAATTGCTACGAGTAAAATTCGGTTATCGAGAATTTCACTGACATTGTGAATGATAGGGGCTGTCTGATTAACCACGTAAATGACCTAGTGTGGGGAGATGGGGGACTGGGGGACTGGGGGACTGGGAAAGTATTCCTCAATCCAGCAATGTTGATTAATTCTTACGATCGGTAATAAAATCAGCTAGTGCTTGGAGTGGTCTTGCTCGATCGCCAAATTCTGCCAAAATAGTTTTAGCTTCTGCTACTAGTCTATCAGCTTGCAGCTTGGATTCTTCTAATCCCCATAGTTTGGGATAGGTCGCTTTTTGGGCTTCGAGATCTTTTCCGGCGGTTTTGCCCAATTCGGCTTGAGTGGCGGTGATATCGAGGATGTCATCGATAATCTGGAAAGCTAATCCAATATTGTGGGCGAATTTATCCAATTTTTCGATTTCGGCGGCGGTGGCTCCGCCTAAGATTGCGCCGCAGACAACCGAAGATTTGAACAGCGCACCAGTTTTATGATTGTGGATATAGGTGAGGGTTTCGACAGTGATATCCTTTCCTTCTGATTCTAAATCCACCACTTGTCCACCGACTAACCCATCGGCTCCAACTGCTCTAGCTAAATGAGCGATCGATTTGAGGACTCGATCGGCACTAACATCTTTGGTCTGGACGGCGATATACTCGAAGGCATAAGCGAGCAGCCCATCTCCTGCGAGGATTGCGATGTCTTCCCCATACACCTTATGGTTTGTCAATTTACCCCGTCGATAATCATCGTTATCCATCGCTGGTAAATCATCGTGAATCAGCGACATCGTATGAATCATCTCCAAAGCACAAGCCATTGGCATCGCTAAATCTGGATTACCACCAATTGCTTCACAACTAGCCAGACACAAAATTGGTCGCAACCGCTTGCCACCAGCCAACAATGAGTACCTCATCGCATCATAGATTGTATCGGGGTAGGCAGGGCGTACAGATGCATCTAGAGCTGCTTCTACCTTCGGCTGTCGATCGGCCAAATATGCTTTGAGATCGAAGGCGGTGGTTGTAGCTGTCAAATCTTGGGTACTAGTCATTGGTGCGAGAGATTGAGGAGCGAGATCTTTACCTCGACAGGAGCAAAGCAGCAGCTACGTCAACGGGCAAAATCCTTATCTCAACTATTTTACGAGGCTTTGGTGCTTTTCGCTCAGATAAGGGACACCTGATTTTTGGGTATTTTAATTTAGTGAACTAACCGCACCCCATGGATAATCCCGCTAAAATAGAGATAACCAAACCTATCGCCAAAGATCGTGCGTGAAAAAGTTCTAGCCTGGTTGAGTGAAAATGTCCCTCCTAAACGAATCCAACATATACTAGGAGTAGAACAGATGGCGATCGAACTTGCCGGACATTATCAGCTAGATCCTCACACCGCCGCACAAGCTGGCTTAATGCACGATCTGGCAAAGTATTTCAAACCCCAACGTTTATTAGAACTCGCTCGAGCAGAAGGACTCCCCATTGATGAAGTGGATATAGCCGCACCACACCTATTACATGCCGATGTGAGCGCAATTGTCGCACGAGACGAGTTTGGCATCACAGATCCCGAAATTCTCCAGTCGATCGCCGATCATACCTTGGGTAGACCGGAGATGGGCGCGATGAGTTGTATCATATTCTTAGCGGATACCCTCGAAGCTGGACGTGGCGACACCGAAGAATTGCAATCTCTCCGTCAATTAAGCTATCAAAATTTGCATCGAGCCGTATGGCGTACCTGTGATTATTCACTTACATATCTACTCTCAACCCGTTGTCTCATCCATCCCCGCACAATTCGCACCCGTAACTGGGCAATGACTGCAAGCTATGCTCAATATAATTGATAAATAGATGCTTATTAGGGTGGATTCTAAGTTCCCACTTTAATACTCCCTATTCCCTATCCTCTATTCCCTATCCCCTCTCTACATGACTGCAACCTTGACAAATATTCAAACTCCAGAATACACGATCGAACAACTAGCATTCCTTGCCGCTGACGCAGCAGATGATCGCAAAGCTGGCGATATGGTATTAATTAATATCGGCGAAGTTTCGACGCTGGCTGATTATTTACTAATCGTTACTGGCTTCTCCAAAGTACAATTGCGAGCAATTTCTGATTCCGTTGCCGATAAACTGGAAGAAGAACTCGGTCGAGTCCCCTTACGCACCGAAGGTCACAATAAAGGTGGTTGGATCTTAATCGATTATGGCGATCTCATCGTCCATATTCTGATGCCAGAACTCCGTGAATTCTATAGCCTTGAAGCCTTCTGGGGTCATGGTCAAATCGTTGTGTTACCAGAAATGCAGCCTAAAAATCCTGAGCCTACCGTTGATCTTTATGGTTCTACTCCCGAATCCGATTTTGACGAATCTGATCTTGACGATGCTGATTCAGAAGAAATTTAGATCGGCTTACTAGAAACTATCAAAGATCTGGAGCCTATAATTTCAACTTTCAACTGATGAGTACTTCTAGTTCTTTTTGTCCGGTTCCCAAAGAACAGCAACCAATCAACGAATATCAAGAGTTGCAAAACTCTTGGTTTTTTGGTTGGGTAAAACTAGAGCCAGCTAAATATATTACTAAATTAATTTGGGTGGGAATTTGGAGTTTGATCGTCACGGCTCCACTAGCTGAAGCCAGTTTCTCGATCTCCAAACACCCGATTCAATTTGAGATCTGTGCGATCGGTAGTAGCTTAGTATTTGTTACTTTTGCTGCCATCCGCTTATATCTAGGCTGGATTCACGTCAAAGATCGGTTGTATAATGAATCGGTTTTTTATGAAGAATCCGGCTGGTACGATGGACAAACCTGGCTGAAAACACCGGAAATCCTTGATCGCGATCGATTGATTGTCAGCTACGAAGTCCAACCAATCCTCAAACGTATCCAATTAACCTTTCTAACAATACTCGGAACTGTCATAGTGGGTATTGGTGCTTGGATGATTATTTAGTTCGATCTATAAAATTTACTCTAAAGCATCGCATGAAAAATCCCCTCCACGGAGGGGTGCCCAAAGGGCGGGGTGGGTAGATCTCCGCAACCCAAACCTCCATAAACTCCCAACTCCCCATCAATGGCTAAACGTACCAAAGCAGCAGCAATAACCGTTAACTTATTGCGAGAAGGAATAATCGAATCCGTCCACCACGTTCAAGCCGTCGTTTGCGACAGCCGTGGGCGCGTCCTCTCTGTTGCTGGGGATGCCGAACACCCAACATTCATTAGATCGGCTCTCAAACCCTTTCAAGCCTTGCCTGTGACTGCTAGCGGTATTCTCGAACGCTATCAATTGAGCGATCGAGATTTAGCCATCATGTGTAGCTCTCACGCGGCGGAAATCATCCATACCCGTCAAGCATTTAATATCCTCTGGCGAGCTGATATCGATACCAATGCGCTCCAATGTCCGACACCTCCAGGAAAAACTAGTCCCCTCGAACACAACTGCTCCGGTAAACATGCGGGAATGCTAGCAGTTTGTAAAGCCCAGAATTGGCCGCTAGCCAACTATCTAGAGCGCACTCACCCCTTGCAAAAACTGATTTTGAGTAAATTTTCTGAAATCCTCAAAATGCCTCCAGATGAGTTCATTGGCGTTCATGACGACTGTGGTGCGCCTGTGTATCTAATGACGATCGCCCAAATGGCAACTCTCTACGCCGTTCTATCTTCTGGAACTAGTCTAGATCTAGAACGGATCGTCCGCGCCATGACACACCATCCCGAATTGATTGCAGGTACGGGAAGATTTGATACTCAATTGATGCAGCTTACCCAAGGTGAGATCGTCAGTAAAGCTGGAGCGGAAGGGGTTCAGTGTATTGGTAGAGTTGGGGAAGGAATGGGTTTGACAATCAAATCTAATGACGGCTCGAAGCGGGCTAAATTTGCTGTCGCGATTTATGTACTCCAACAAATGGGGTGGATTACACCATCTGTTTCGGAAATTCTGACCGAACAATTTTTATCGATCGGTACGTTTGCACGCTTAGAAGTAACTGGAGAATTGGCAATGGTTTAGAAAACTTTTTGCTAAAATATTAATATAGAATACTCCTCTCAAGAGGAAGCAGACTAGTTGTATCTAAAATATTTCTGGTCAAAATAAGAATTATAAAGTGCAAGCCTCATTAGAGCTTGGTTGCGAGGATAATTCCACTTGTCCAAGACATTTTTATGATCGCAGGTATCCTTGATAATTCTATGCGCTTAACCTCATTGGATGTCTTTCGTGGGATGACGATGGCTACGATGATTTTGGTAAATATGGCTAGTCTTGGCGATACTTACCCCTGGCTCGATCATGCTCCTTGGCACGGTTACACGATCGCCGATCTGGTTTTTCCATTTTTTCTTTATATTATTGGTGTATCAATGGCTTTTTCACTCGCTAAATATACGAGTGGAACTGTGCCGATTAAAAAAAGTGTGTATTGGCAAATTATTCGCCGGAGTCTGATCTTATTTGGATTAGGTTTGATTTTAAATAATTTATTATGGAATTATAATTTAACCAATCCGAAGATATTCCCCGATCTCGAACACTTG
The DNA here is from genome assembly GCA_025359915.1 of Chamaesiphon sp. 336R_metabinner_41. Taxonomy (GTDB): domain Bacteria; phylum Cyanobacteriota; class Cyanobacteriia; order Cyanobacteriales; family Chamaesiphonaceae; genus Chamaesiphon. The sequence continues at coordinate 18,234 of JANYDE010000089.1, forward strand.
AGAATTATGGGAGTACTGCAGCGAATTGGAATTGCTTTTTTCTTGGCTTCGATCGCAATTTTAAATCTTTCTCAAAGAGGGTTATGGATTTTAGCTGGAGAGATTTTAGTTGGGTATTGGTTGGTCTTGACTTTTATTCCAGCCTTAGATAATGGCGATGGTGTATTTACAAAATTGGGTAACTTTGGATCTTATGTCGATCGATTAATTATTACTCCAGCGCATTTACACAAAGGTTCTGGTTCGATGAGCGATCCAGAAGGATTGTTTAGCACTTTGCCAGCAATAGTCAATATCTTATTTGGCTACTTAACTGGTGCATGGTTAAAGCGTCAATCAGTGTCTTCGCGCACTAGCCTCAATCTGTTAATGTTTGGATTAGCAGCGGTAGTAATTGGGCTGGTTTGGAATGGTTTCTTGCCAATTAATAAGAAGCTATGGACGAGTTCTTTTGTGCTATTTACCACTGGTTGGGGTTTAATCTCACTGGCGGCTTGTTACGAGTTGGTAGATGTTCGCAAGGATGGTAAGTGGTTTAAGCCGTTTGAAATTATGGGCTTAAATGCGATTTTTATCTATGTGGCTTCGATCATCTTAATTAAGTTATTAATGGTTAATGAAATTGGTACGGGAGAAAAAGCTAAGTCTGTCTATGAGTCGTTGAATAATCAGTTGTTTGGATGGGCGGGTACTTTGAATAGTGGCGTATTATTTGCGATCGCGACTGTTTTATTATGGTTGGGTGTATCCTATTTGATGTATCGCCGCCGTTGGTTTTTAAAAATTTAAGCCATCTTATCAAAACTTTGTTTATTTAGACTGTGTTGGTGGACGGTACATCTAGAATAGTTACAGTGCTAGCTCTCGATTCTCTCAACCCCGATTTCGATAATTATGACCTTAACAACTGAAGCATCAGATCGATCGATCCAAAGTTACTCGATCGAATCAGCAATCGAAACCTATCAATTGCGCAAAGTATACCGCACTGGGTTTTGGCTCGATCGTCAAGTTGAATCATTGAAAGAATGTACCTTGCAAGTTGCTAGGGGTGAAACTTTCGGCTTGTTGGGTTTAAATGGCGCAGGGAAAACCACACTACTCAAAACATTACTAGGTATTGTCAAACCTACCGCTGGTAAAGGACTATTACTCGGTAAACCCCTCGGAGATCGATCGACCAAACAAAAAATTGGTTATTTACCAGAAAATCCCTACTTTTATGATTTTCTCACTGGTTGGGAATTATTAGAGTATACTGCTGGACTATTTGAAATCCCTCGATCGATCCAAAAACAGCGCATTCCGGCATTATTAGATCTAGTTGGTTTAGCTCAATCAGCCGCTAAGAAAAAGCAGCTCCGTCAGTACTCCAAAGGGATGGTACAACGGGTGGGAATGGCGCAGGCTTTAATTAATGACCCCGAACTCGTATTTCTGGACGAACCGATGTCTGGACTTGATCCCTTGGGGCGAAAACAGATGCGCGAAATCATTATTTCGCTGGGCGATGCGGGGAAAACTGTGTTCTTTAATAGTCATGTGCTCACTGAAGTAGAACAAATTTGTAATCGGGTGGGAATCCTAGCACAAGGCGAATTAATCTGTTGTGGGACTTTGGCAGAATTATTAATAGATGACGTTGGCGGAGCCGCAACAATGGAGCAGCGATATTATTATGTGTCTGGACGTGGTGGTAATCCAGAAGTGCTCAGTCGTTGGATTCCAAATATCTCCTATCATGACAATCATTGGTCTGGACAAATGCATGGCGAACCTCAAGAATTTATGGCTACGCTCCGGTTACTAGAGGCAGAATTGATCTCGCTCAAACAAGGACATGCATCACTGGAAGAATTTTTTATGAAACAGATGGAACTCCGCGATATTCGATCGAGTAGTTAATCAGATTATATCTGTTAGAAAGTCGGGGGGTTGAAATTTACGATTAACTCACAGCTTGCACCAGTACAGAAACATTAGTACTCAGCGTAGATCTTAGGGTACCCACTGGTTATGGCCGTAATAATACATCCGCATTTGTGCAAGCTGTGAGTTAATTTTGTGCAGCACTTACTTTACTGAAGTCACAGACTGTTCTGCTTTGATCAGTGTTGTTGTATAGACAGCTTCGGTTTGGACGGCAATCTTACTCCAGTTAAAGCGTTTGCCTAGTTCCTCATAAGCATTATCAGTCAGCCACTTAGCATAACCAGAATTTTTGAGCACTTCCAAAATTCCCCAAGCGAGAGAGTTGCAATCCCACTTCCAGGTGACTATCCCCGTCTTCGTGTGCCTCACTACTTCTGCTAATCCCCCTGCATCAGAAACTACGACTGGTACCCTAGCCGCAAAACTTTCTAAAGCGACAATCCCAAAGGGTTCATAGAGACTGGGAAATACTGCACAATCAGCAACAGTTTGAAATTTATCTAAATCTTCATCAGACATAAAGCCTGTGAAAAAGCACTTTTCCCAAATACCTAAATCCCAAGCCTGTTGCTTTAATCCGTCAGTATTACCGCCACCGATGAAGATAAGCTTGGCATTACCCCCTAACTCCCATAAAACTTTAGGCGCAGCATTTAATAAAACAAATATCCCCTTTTCATAGGTCATTCGCCCCACATAATAAACGATTTGTTCGTGGTCGGCTGCAAACCGCCGCCGAAAATCCCAGAAATCAAAATCTTTAGGGCGTTGTTTTTTCTCAGGACGAATCCCATTATAAATGATGTTAATTCTTTCCCAAGGACAGCGGAGGATTTGCCCGACTTCTTGGCGCATATACTGACTACACACGATCGTTTGTGTTGCTGCTTCAACTAATCGTGTTTCCTGAGAGTGAACGTATTCACTACTGGGATTATGAATGCCATTATGCCGACCAAATTCAGTAGCATGAATAGTTGCAACAATCGGAATCTGAAAATTTTCGCTCAAAGAAATGGCTGTATCCGCCACCATCCAATCATGGGCATGAATTAGGTCGAAATCGTTAGTAAGTCCCACCAACTTCGCGCTATATTTGCTCATGCTGTAATTCATATTGCCAATCCAGTTAAAGATATCTTGGCTAAATCCAGCGACAGGAACGCGGTGGACATAGATGCCTTCGATAATTTCTTTGGCTGGTGCTTGACTGAACTCTACCGTAATCAGGTGAATTTCATGGCCTAACTTAACAAGTTCTGGGTACAACTCAGCACCATGACGAGCAATTCCCCCCACAAGGCGCGGTGGGAATTCCCAAATGAGAACTAAAATTTTCATTGCTACTAGTTGCGCTATTGTTCTCCCCTAGTCGTTAAAAGTTGGCTAGTCTGCTAGATTTTAACCTTGGTAGCCAGATTTCTCATATTATATCCGGCTACCGATCGATCTGGAATCTATTACATCTTTTGGCGGCTCACATCTTAACCCCAGTACATAAACAACCTCTTAGAGGTAGGATCGAATAAATTTATCCAACCTGTCCATCCCTTTCTCGATCGTGGTTAAGTCAGTAGCATAGGAGATCCGAATATGATCGTCTGCGCCAAATGGTTGCCCGGGGATAGCTGCGACTTGCTGCTGTTCGAGTAACTGCTGACAAAATTCTAAAGATTTGAGATTTGTATTCCCAATATTGACGAAGAGATAAAAAGCTCCGTCTGGTTTGGCACAAGTTAGACCTGGAATTTCGTGCAGACGGTCTAAAATTACCTGTCGCCGCATTGCAAATGCTTGACGCATGGTTTCTACACAGTCCTGAGAGCCTTCTAGAGCGGCGATCGCCCCATATTGCGCAAAAGTACAAACATTTGAGGTACTATGCCCTTGCAGGGCACTAGCGGCTTTAATCAGTGCAACTGGAGCAGCTAGATAACCAACTCGCCAGCCAGTCATCGAATAAGCTTTGGCAAACCCATTACTAATAATCGTCCGCTGAAAAATGTCTGCGCCGAGGGCACCAATACTGACTTGTTCGACTCCATCGTAAATAATTTTCTCATAAATCTCATCTGAGACAACCAGGATGTCTCGATCGACAATTACCTTAGCCAAAGCCTGTAACTCAGCAGGAGTATAAACTACACCTGAAGGATTGGAAGGAGAGTTGAGAATAAATAACTTAGTTTTGGGTGTAATTGCCGCGTTCAAGGCATCCGGCGTAATTTTATAACCAGTACTACTATCGGTAGCGACAATTACGGGAATACCACCCGCCAATTTGACCATTTCAGGATAGCTCAACCAAAATGGCGCGGGAATAATTACCTCGTCACTAGGATTGATCAGCGTCATCATCAAGTTGTAGAGCGAGTGCTTACCCCCATTTGTGACTAGAATATTGGCAGCATCATAATTTAAATTATTATCACGCTGAAGCTTATTCGCGATCGCTTCCCGTAATGGGGCTTCCCCAGCCGCTGCACCGTATTTAGTCTTACCACGATCCAATGCTTGTTTAGCAGCAGCCTTAATGTGTGCTGGAGTATCAAAGTCAGGTTCTCCCGCACTGAAACTACAGATGTCCTTGCCATCATTTTGCATTGCCTTCGCCATCGCGGAAATGGCTAGAGTAACAGATGGTTGAATTTCAGTGATGCGCTTTGCCAATTCCATAACTTTACAATTTCCCCAGCCATCTCGCCCAATGTCGTTACACTGCACATGTACGAGTTGTCTTTAGTTTCTTTAATATAATTCCCCAAGCGTAGCAATTATAAACCCATTTGCGAATCGATCAATAATTAAATTAGGCTTTAGGTTTTAGATTTTAGGTTTTAGGGATT
>JANYDE010000108.1 GCA_025359915.1 Chamaesiphon sp. 336R_metabinner_41
TACATTACTTGTACGGATATATCGATTTCTTCACTAATTTTAGTTGATTTTAGCCGATTTCATTGAACTTGACTAACTTTTTATTGTTTATATCTCTCTCTGTGTCTGGGTTTTGGCTTTTGTCAGCAAGCCCTAAATAGCTCCGATAGTACCTGTGTTGACTCGTAGGATGCCGCAGTAGTTTGATTAATATTACCGCCCCAGAGCTTACTAGCCATTGCGACAAATGCTCGATCGCTACATTGAGGATCATCGTCCCAGTCAGATGCTATTACCAACTTTCCATGCCATTTCTGTAGCAAATTTGTGCCAATCTCCGCAGACAATAATGGGTTTGAACCGAGGACTAAATCGATCTTATTTGGATCGACAGTTTCTAGCACCTTGATAGCATTATTAAACACATGAAATGTATCAGTTTTCTCATCAGAAAGTAACACTATAACATTTGAATTCTTAGCATTTTCGATACCTTTGGCTACCTCACTTACCCCATCAGTTGAATCTGACAAATCAAATCCATCTTCCAAGTCTTTGCCAAATTCTTTCTTGAAGTCTCGTTTAAAGGTTTCAAATAAGTCTCTGCTAAATCCTACTCGCTCCTTTTTTTTATAAAAAGAAGTGATTTTCAAGTTCTGGATATTTTTACTCTTTAATAGTTTGATCAAGCTTCTCGACTCAAACTGCGTAGAAGAAATAACTCTGAAAAATACTCGATCGGTATCACCACATTTTTTGCGCATTTCATTCATCGAACTAGTTGATGAAATAACTGGTAATCCTGCTTTAGTATAAATTGGCAAAGCTTCACAAGTAACTTCACTACTATCATGTCCGATCGCGGCTAGAATAGATCGCTCCTGATTATCACTACCATTAATACTCCGCTCCGTCAACTTTTTAGCTATTTCAACAGCTTGCTCTGGTTGATTGAGATCGTCAGCAATTCCTACTTCTAAATAAACATTCGGCTCTTGTTCGAGACTTGCAGTTGGATCTACAACTTGATGTTGATTATGAGCCACACCAAATAAAATATGTTGCCCTTGTTCGATCCTGGCGGGGACAGCCGCAACAATTGTGTAGAGTGGTTTAGTCGGTTTTTTTTGGTGCCAATATCTGACTTTGGCATTATTCATGTAAATCAAAACATCGGGGTCATTCTTGATCGATTGATGCAGTTCATTAAACTTTCGATAAGCTTCTTTGTAATTTCCTACTTTAAATAATTGAATCCCTTCTAGTTTTTTTCCTTTCGATCCGGCTTTATCTATTTTATTGCTGCCGTAGATATTATTAATTTCTCGATCGCCAAAACTAATCAACTCCGCCGCAGGTTGGACTGAAGATGAGATTAGCGGTACCGTTTTTCTGAGTAAATAATAATAAATTAATGAACCGAAAAACAAACTACCAAGTCCAACTAAACCAGCAGTTTTGAACGGAAAGCCGCTGTGACGGCTAGGTAGTTGTGTTTCTCTTGGTTGTTTGATTCGATCGATAAAACTAGTTGTTTCTTCACTGCTCGGAAAATCACTATCTACTTTTCGAGTCGAGATATAGTTAATCGCTTCCAGAATCTTTTCTGGTGTTTGTGGACGCTGCTGAAGATCGTCTTCGAGCAGCCAATTAATTAAGGGGATAATTCCCGAAGTTGGGAAATCAGTTTCATATTCCCATTTATGTAGATCCAGCTCACTCTGAACTGGACGCTGTCCTGTCAACAGGTGAACGAAGGTTTTCCCTAGCGAATAAAAATCTGATTGTGGTACTGCTTTACCTACCACTTGCTCTGGAGCTGCATAGATTGGTGTATAGGCTTGTGTGCTAGCACCATACTGGTCTACGGTACTAGTAATTTGCCGGACGATGCCAAAATCAATCAACGCTAGTTCGCCACTATTTTTCAACATGATATTGCTGGGCTTAATATCGCGATGAAAGTGTTTTTTACTATGGATATAAGCTAGGATAATTGTGATTTTATTCAGCCAGATTAATGCAGTTTGTTCATCGGATAATTTGCCATTGATCTGCAACCATTCTTCGAGATCTTCCCCATCGATCGATTCCATTACCAGGCAATAAAGTTCTGGTCGATTCCCCTCTGAAGGTATATGAAAATCAATTATATAGGCTGGAATACCTGAATTCTTAGAGTTTTTTAAGATGTCTATTTCTCGTTTGAAACGAGCGGTGAATTCTGATTCATTGCTGGTCAAAGTTTTTAAAACTTTCGGTTGACAATCACCACGATTGTCTGTTACTCGAAAGACTTCCCATTCAGGATTATGATTGGGTTTACTGATTTTTTCAAAGATTTGAAAGCGACGCTTGTATAATAACAATTGAGTATTACAGGCTTGACAACGTAAAGCCTTGTCTGGGTTTTGTCGATCGATACAGCGTGGATTAATACAGTAACTCATTTATCTACCTAAACTAACAGGACTTGCTTGGTTACTGCTTCTAGCCCAAACAAAAATTCTCTACCATCTTCCGTATTTCCTTCATATCGAGTGAGGAGAGATCTCCGCTCTAAAATGTCTTTTGCTCTGATAAAATCTAGATCTAATGGAATCTGCTCATGGCAGGCTTCCTGAAGTTGAGCTTGAGACATCGGTGCAGAATCTTTGAGAATATCCAAGATCGTTAGTGCGGATTGCCCCAAATCATCGATCGATCTTTTGATGATATCTTCGATCGATTGAGGTATGTACAGATGATTGAGAAATTCTCGAATATTACCATTATATCGATCGCGAATATGCGAACTGACTAATTTCAAAGCCAATGGATATCCGCCAAATCGCATTACCAATTCCGCCGCAATTTCTAAGTTTTCTACAAGTTTTGGTTCTTTATTTCTGAGAATTTCTAATCCCGTCGCAACATCTACACCACTCAAATGCAAAGACTTTGCGGCATCATTACGATCGGCTACAGCCGTTACATCATCCGGCTTCTCATAAGATGTAATTAGTAAAACACAACTATTGTGAGATTTGCCATGTGTCTGAAGTAATTTACGGAGTAATTGCTTGTAATCAGCAAATCTAGCCGTGTTCCCATCTTGTTCTTGCTCTAAAATAATTAGACAATGCTGCTGTAACTGTTGCCACAATCGTTCATTTAGTTGCTGAAAATTGAGACAATCGAATGATTTTCGGGAGTTTAATTGTTGGAGCAAATCGATTAATGTGCTTTCAACAGGATCGCCATAACTAAATGTTTTCCACTCTATCCTTTGAAAATCACCACGAATTTGTTTGACCAGTTGAGCCACAAGCGAACTTTTACCAATCCCATCTAAACCATACAACACGATCAGACGACAATTCACATTTGTGGCCCAACTTTTTAATTGTTTGAGTTCTGCTGTTCGACCATAAAAATCAGGATCGGCGGGGACGAGATTGGAACAATCGTTGTTTTGGCTAGGTTCGATAATTTCTTGCCAATTTATCTCTAAAAAACCACAAATTTGCTTGAATGTCGATCGATCGATATTTTGTTTTCCTTCCCAAAAACGTTGCCACGTTTTGGCAGCAATAAAAACATCTACTCGCTCTAGTGCTTCAATTACACTAACATCATCGCGAGGCTTTAAACTCTTAGATTCTAGAGCTTGTTCTATTTTGGTTTTGCTGGCGGGGAATCTCCGATACCCTGGGAGCCTTGACATAGTTCCTAACAATCTAGGTTCATTGCCATTATAGCTTAGGACTTTAACGTCGGGATAATAGCTGACCCAAGAACAGACCCAAGGATTGAAGCAATAGCTCTAGCAAAGACTTAGAGCGATCTAAATAGGTCAGTTTTCAAACTGACCCAAACTGACTCTTGCTGTTTAATTATATTTGGCAATATGATGCAGTTATTGTGGCTGAACAAATCTGTTCGTCCACCGATCCAATGCGGATCCCGCTACCACAAAATCTCATCTTGAGACATTATTATTCTAAAAAATTTAGAATCTCGCACTAGTTAATCATTCTAGTTGGCAAATCATCGTTCAGGATCTAGAAGATGAATTTGGTTTTATCCCCGATAGATCGTCTTCGGTCTACTACTTCAAAATAATGCTGTTACAGTAAAACGTTGGCAGAATGGCAGTTGGAAAAAGATGAATATGTAACTATTATCCACTGTTGCAGTCTATTCACAACGACAGCCACCGATTAGAACTCTACACCCACACAGCTTAGGTTCAACAATCAATCGCGATCTGTCATCGAGAAGATTTAAGCTCGATCAGATCCTGGCGATTTATCGATAATCTCAATCAGGAGTACTAACAATATTGAATCAAATACCAGAAAGATTGATGCACTGGGTTCGCTGGGGATTAGCAATTAGCTGGCTCATGCTGATTGGTTCTCTTTTTTACGATCCAATCTCCTCTATTCTAACCGATTCAACTAATTTTAGCAGCCCTTTTCGGATTCATTTAGAAACCTGTGTGCTGCTTCAGGGTGAATGTGTACCCCAAAAACCCTATAGTTTGGGAGCGCGATTATTTTGGTCGGTGATTGTCCCTGCGGCGATTTTTATTATCTTTGTATTTGGACATGAAGCTTGGCGACGAATTTGTCCTCTATCGTTTTTATCACAGCTTCCTAGAGCATTAAAACTCCAACGCAAACGCAAAATTGTCAATTCCGGCATCGTCAGCTATGAGTTGGTTTCGATCTCGGAAGATTCATGGTTAGGTAAAAATCATTTCTATGTCCAGTTTGGGCTATTATTCCTGGGCTTAACAGCCCGTCTGCTGTTTGTTAACTCCAATCCCGTAGCATTGGGCATTTTCTTGGTTTTGACCATCTCATCAGCCATGCTGGTGGGGTTTCTATTTGCGGGCAAGAGTTGGTGCAACTATTTTTGTCCCTTTGCACCTGTCCAAGCGGTATTTACAGGTCCCAGAGGACTATTGGGAAGTCAAGCACATGAGGAATCTTCGCCTGTACCCCAGTCAATGTGCCGCACGATTGAGAATGAAAGTGCTTGTGTTGGTTGCAAATCATCTTGTATTGACATCGATGCCGAGCAATCTTATTGGGACAACTTAGAGAAACCAGCACGGCAATTTGTACAGTATGGCTATGTAGGTATTCTAATTGCTTTCTTTGGTTATTTCTATCTATTTGCGGGAAATTGGGATTACTATTTCTCAGGTATTTGGAGTAGAGATGATGCCGTCGGGATGCTATTTCAACCTGGTTTTTATCTACTCGGCAAATCGATTCCCTTACCAAAAATAGTTGCAGTGCCGCTGACTTTAGCATTGTGTACCTGGCTATCTTACTTAGTACTCAGTCGAGTAGAAAAAATGTATCGAGTATACCTCCGCGAGCAGGGTAATCTAAATGTTAGACAACAGTCTCACCATACTATTTTCACATTAATTACAGTCTTTTCGTTCTGGTTTTTCTTCTCATTTGCTGGTCGTCCAATTCTCAATACCATGCCTGATTTCATCATCCTGGGCTTCAATGCGATCGCGATCGTCTCAGGCAGTATTTGGGGCTATCGAACTTTAGCTCGCACTCCAGGACATTATCAACAAGAGCGAGAGTCTACGCCAGAATATCCCGAACAAATTGCGGTTGTGGAAGTAGAAACCAAATTGCAATCCCAACCTAATCCGTCCAATTCACCTTCCACAATCGTCAAACGCAAAAACAAAACTAGAACGTCGGCAATCACCCAAACACGACGCAAGTTGTAAAACAAAAACCCCCCGGAGCTATAGTTTATGCTTTCCCTTAAAATAATTAACCTTGAGACGAATATATCTCAAGAAACTGTCCTAAAATCCAATCGTGCTACTGCCTGTTTGGTTGGTCGAAACCCTTCCTGTGATATTGTGATCGATGATCCTTTGGTGAGTAATGTACATGGGATGTTTCTCCAACAACAAAACCAGTGGTCTTACCTAGATTTATTACCGACCAACAGTTCTTCGATTAATAACATAGAACTTGAGGAAAATAAATCTCAATCGCTGAAAATTCGCGATTCTATTTATATCGGTGATTCCTGGCTGCTGGTAGAAGATATCCAAGAAATCAGTCCAAATAGTCAATGGACGCAAGATCGATTAACTGTTAGTTGTGTCGGCATAATTCAAGAAACCCATGATGTGAAAACGTGGCGATTTGCGGCTAATCCTCCCGTACTCTTTGACTATCAGCCAGGGCAATTTGTAACCCTACATCTGAACATCAACGGTCAGCCTGTCGATCGATCTTATACGATTTCCTCTACACCGTCTCGCCCCCATACCCTCGAAGTAACTGTAAAAAGGGTACCCGCACCATCCGATGTCCTTGACGCTCCCCCTGGGCTAGTTTCCAACTGGCTACATGACCATCTTCAGGTAGGGGATAAAATTGAAATTAGTAGTCCGATGGGTGACTTTACTTGTCTAGAGCATCCCGCTCCCAAAATGCTATTGATCTCCGCCGGAAGTGGAATTACGCCGATGATGTCGATGTCACGTTGGGCATACGATACGGCTGCCGATTTAGATATTACCTTCTTTCATAGTACTCGCAGTTCCCGTGATTTAGTCTTTCAAAAAGAACTCGATTGGATGTCTGCACAACACCCTAGTTTTCATCTACATTTGAGCCTCACCAGAGAGCAAATGGGAAGTGATTGGCAGGGGTTAATCGGACGTTTAGATGCAAAAATGCTAGAGAAGATTGCCCCAGATTTTAGGGAGCGAACTGTTTATGTCTGTGGTTCGGAGAGTTTTATGACAGGCACAAAAACTCTACTGGAAAAACTAGATTTTCCGATGAATAACTACTACCAAGAAAGTTTTGGTGCCTGCCAATTAGCACCAACTTTGTCGGAAGTAAAAACATCGAATAAAAACAAACCAGCCAATCCTGATAGCTCCTTAGTTGTATTCTCAAAATCTGGGACAGAAATTAAATCTGATCGAGATGAATCAATTTTACAACTTGCTAAACGAGAGAATATTAGACTCAAAAGTGGCTGTGGGATTGGTAGTTGTGGAGTTTGTAAGATTAAAAAAATCTCTGGAGATGTTAAGTATAAATCCTCTCCAGATCGACTATCATTGATCGAACAATCTGCTGGTTTAATTCTACCTTGTATTGCTTATCCGATCGGCCGAGTTGCGATCGAAGCTTGAATGAGTAATAAATTGGAGCTGTCAGCGCAGGGAAATCCTCGACTTCTCGAAGAAGTCGGGGATCTCTGTACTCACACGCCGAAAAATTGCTCTACAGCCGCGAGAATCTGTGCTGAAGCACTTCCATCGCCAAATGGATTAATTGCCGTCGCCATTGCCTGATAAGCCCCTATATCGCTCAATAATTCACTTGCAGCAGCAGCGATTCTGGCGGCATCAGTCCCGACTAACTTTGCTGTACCTCCAGTGACAGCTTCAGGACGTTCGGTAGTATCTCTCAATACCAACACAGGCTTACCCAAACTAGGAGCTTCTTCCTGTAACCCGCCAGAATCGGAAAGCAGCAAATAACTGCGTTGAATTGCACCAACTAATTGACTATAGTCTAGCGGCTCGGTGAGAAATACACGCGGATGATTGCCCAAAATTTTAGTCAGTGGCTCTCGCACTGTAGGATTCCGATGCAGGGGTAGTAATAGTGCTGTATCGGGAAATCGCGCTAAGATTTGCAGTATGCCATCAGCGATGCTCTGCAATGGTTCGCCCCAATTTTCGCGACGGTGAACGGTTGCCAGGATCGTCCGATATTTACTCCAGTCTAAGCCAGGAATATCACAAGCTGGCTGAGATTTTGCGACAGTCAAAAGCGCGTCGATGACAGTATTTCCCGTCTCATAGATTTTCCCTGTCACTCCAGATTTGTGAAGATTTTCGACGGCTAGGCTGGTGGGCGCAAAATGCAATTGAGCGATTTGAGAAATTAATCTGCGGTTAGCTTCTTCGGGATAGGGGTTGAATAAATTATCTGTCCGCAGTCCTGCTTCTACATGTCCGATCGGAATTTGCTGGTAGAATGCTGCTAAGGCGGCGGCAAAAGCAGTCGTAGTATCACCTTGAACGATGACTAATTGGGGCTTGATTTCCCCAAAAAGCTGTTCTAACCCCTGCAAGCTGCGTTGGGTGATATCTGTCAGCGTTTGTTGATGCTGCATAATATCCAAATCTCGATCTGCTTTCAGTCCAAAAATCTCCATCACCTGAGCTACCATCTCCCGATGTTGCCCAGTTAACACTACCTGTGTGGCAAATTTATTCGATGCCTGAAATGTCCGAATGACAGGGGCTAATTTAATCGCTTCAGGACGAGTTCCGAGGGTAAAACAGACGCGGATCATAATGTAGAGAGGGGAAAAAGGAAAAGGGAAACAATTAATTAAATCTTAGACCAAATTCTCACATTCCTACAATTTCATTACTATCCCTGAACTTCTAAAATAAAAAGCATACAAAAAAGCTCGGTAGTGAGCCGAGCTTAGATGAGAACAGACAACATGAGTAAACTGAATCAAATAACTTAGGAATCAATGTCACAAGTGAGTGGGCAAGTAGCATAAGTGGTTGTACTAACAGGATTTGCATCGCCATGCAACCAGCTCAACCAACGGACTTCCTGAGGGTGAATGCCTTTTGCGGTGAGGACTGCTGCCCCAACAACTACGGCGAGAATATTTAGAGCGATAGTGCCGCCAGCAACTAGTAAAACTGCACTAACTGGGAGAATCGGGTGTAATGTAATCGAAAGCAATGCTCCAACAGTAGCCATCAACACAACTAATGGAAAGCCAACTACTAACAAGGTCACTGTCAGCGCAAAACACCAAATCAAGAAGCTCTTAGCTGTAGCGACGTAACGGCTTTTGGGAATGGTGCGATTGTGAGTTAATTGCATTTTATTGGCTCCGGCTATCTAGATGGATACTGGCTAAAACTGATGCGTTTTGGTCAATCCCATGTCGGGGATCAATTTAAGCTGGTCTTATCAATATAGATAATCTGCCTCAAAAAAAGCACACCTGTTTAAAAAACTTTACATCATTATTAATCTAAGGATGGCTAAATGCCGATCTAAATCTGTTAGTAGTTGGTAGCCTGACTCGATCGAGTTTTGAGTATAAATACTGGAGATTACTCATCACTCCAGATATCTTTTGACATAGGGAAAGGAATAAAAATTTAGATTGATAGTAAAGGTGGGTGCTATTACCCACCTTTATCTTAGTTCCTATTTTTTAGTAGGAGGCATAATTACAGTGTCGATCGCATGGATGATACCATTGCTGGCTTTGACATCAGCCTGAAGGATCTTGGCATTGTTAATCGTGACCTTTTTGCCTTTAATCTTGACCGTGATATTACTACCTTCGACTGTCTCAACATTGCCTGCTTTGAGCATTTTCGAGGTGACAGCTCCAGAGACAACGTGATAAGTGAGCAGTTTTTTGAGTTGCTCTTTGTTTTCAGCTTTGAGCAGCTTGGCAACTGTACCTTTAGGTAGTTTTGAAAAAGCAGCATTTGTCGGTGCAAATACTGTATATGGCCCTTCTCCAGCCAGGGTTTCTACGAGATCTGCGGCTTTGAGAGCAGCAACTAATGTCGTAAAAGATTTGCTTTTGCTAGCAAGATCGACGATTGTTTTACCAGCCGGAGCTGCTGTTTTGGTCTTTTTGGCAGGGGGTGACATTCCGTCAGGAGTTGTCGTAGTCCCTGGCTGAGTCATCGTTCCGCCAGGAGTTGTCGTAGTCCCTGGTTGAGTCGTAGTTCCGCTCGGAGGGATCGTAGTAGGAGCTGGAGTTGGGGTGGTAGTCGTTCCAGGGACACCACCTTGGGCATACGTGGAAACACTGGCAAATAAACCTGTAGCAATAACTGCAACACTTAGAGTTGCCGCGATCGACTTCTGATTATATCTAAACATGGGAAAAGAACCTAATTAAAAGTACAAGCACTGATGATAGCTTACGACTTTTAATTAAGTTTTGTGTTCCCGATCGGTAATTTTACCAGTCAGCCGTGACTATTCTGGTTAGATCTTGCCGCGCAGCATCATTGCCATTTCATTCGGTGTCGGCGAGAGTTCGAGTGCCGTCTCTTCGGTAATCCGACCTTCCTGATACAGTGCAAATAGAGATTTGTTCATGGTGAGCATCCCATCAAATTCACCATCTGTCATCAGTGGGGCAATGTCATCATATTTACCATCGCGAATATATTCTTTGACAGTTTCGGTATTGATCAAGATATCGTGATAAGCAGCTCGTTTCCCATCGGTAGTTCGGCACAAACCTTGAGAGATAATCCCTACTAAGGATTCGGCGATTGAGACGCGCATGACAGCTTGTTCTTCTGGCTTAAACAGATTGAGAATCCGTTCGATGGTTTTAATCGCACTATTTGTGTGCAATGTTCCGATCACTAAGTGACCAGTTTGAGCGGCTTTGAGGGCTGTATTGACGGTTTCTCGATCGCGCATTTCCCCGACCAGTATTACGTCAGGATCTTCTCGTAGTGCAGCTTTGAGAGCTGTATCAAATTTGAGTGTATTCGATCCAACTTCGCGATGTTTAATTAGAGCGCGTCTACTTTTGTGAATAAATTCGATCGGATCTTCGATCGTGATAATGTGACGAGGCATTTCCTTATTCATGTAGTCTACCATCGCCGCCATTGTCGTTGATTTACCAGAACCTGTCGGTCCAGTAACGAGAATCAATCCTTTATGATGGTGACAGACATCGCGGAATACTGCGGGTAGGCGTAATTCTTCTAGGGTGGCAATTTGCATCGGAATTAGTCGCATCACCATTCCATAACCATACAAGGAATCAAATAAATTGATCCGCACCCGTGCAAATTCATACTGGGTGGCTCCATCAAAATCTAAATTCGCCCGAAATGTCTTAATCTCTTCTTCGCTCAAAACTTCATGCATCCAGGACATAAAAGTTGCAAGATCTGTTTCGGGATAATCAGTGGTTTCAATTTCACCACGGTTGCGAAATCGGGGAGTTTCGCCGACACCCACATGGACATCCGAATAACCAGCGTCGAAAGCTTCTTGTACCAGATCCCCAAGACGGGGTTGTCCTGGTGGTAACTTGTAACTAACGGGAGTCTTCGCCATTGTTGCGGTGGGCGGTGGCGGGGGGAAATTAGTTGATAAGCTGGGTTGTGTTGGGGGTGGGGGTGCGGGGAAATTGCGAGAATTTACCATAATAGATCGATCGACCGGATAATTTTGTGCTACTACTCATGTTTATGTTGCCCAAATTTTGCCTGTCGATCGACTTTATGCCCTTTCTAGTATCAAATTAGATATCTAGAGTCGTGAGTGGATAGTGAATAGCGAAAAGGTGCTCTCGCAGGGGAAACCCCTGCGAGAGCACCTTTTCAAGACAGCGAATGGGTTATTAGTATGTAACGGTGATATGTTCAACGTTTCGGGATTAATTGCTTTAATCCAATCCGACTAATTTTTCACTCAATTCCCACATCCGCACGGCTTTGTCATCACTAGCTTTGTCAGACAATTCCTGTACGAATGATTTGCGTCCTTCTTTTTGACGATTGCCCCAACTCCAGTGGACTCCCGATTGCTTAAACTCAGGATCGGCAACTACTTGCGCTACTCTTTCTCCAGATAACTCCTGAGTTACATAACCACCCGTAATATTTTTTTGGAACCAAGGGAAGATCTTCTGGAAGAGGGGATAGCTATTGCGGAACAACGGTGTATCCGCGACACAACCAGGATAGAGCGTATTAAATACAATCCCTGTCGCATCGTGATGGCGACGGTGCAACTCGCGACTTGTCATCATATTGCACAGCTTACTATCCTTATAAGCCTTACCCGCTTTAAATGGCTTTCCATCGATCATCGCAATCGGTGCTTTGAATCCCGCCGCTAATCCCTGAAGATCGCCTAAATCGGCTGGTGCCGGAATCGGAATCTTGCCGCCTAGCTCTTTAGAATTGGCTGTAACGGTGCCTAAAATAATTAAACGACGATCTACTGATGATGATGCGTTTAAGTCGTCTAGAAGCAAATTACAGAGCAGAAAATGACCGAAATGATTGGTGGCAACACTCAATTCGTATCCTTCAGGCGATCGCATTGGCTGCTTTAATAGAGGTAGATAAACCGCTGCATTGCAGACTAAAGCGTCTAGCGATTTACCTGTGGCTCGAAAATCCGCGACGAACTTGCGGACGCTTGCCAGAGAACCTAAATCAATGTGAATAACGCTATAGCTATCTGGTAACATGCCTAGCCCCTTTGCCGCTGCTTCCGCCTTGGGCAAATCCCGACAAGCCATCACCACATGCCAACCCCTTTGAACCATCGCTTTGGCAGCGTATAAACCGACTCCAGATGATGCTCCGGTGATGATTACTGTTTGTTTGGTCATTTTAATTAAAACTTGCTGATTATATTTCGGTCAAATATCAAAATTGTAGCTTGTCTAGTTTCGATGTTCGTTGTTCCAGTGTTGGCGAATCTTGAGTAAAGCCCAATTGATAAGTATCAAATAAGATCGATCTATTTGTAGTTAAAATTCCAAAATATTTACAAAATATTATAGTTAAACAACTGCCAAGCTGAAGACGTAGTCTTCAGCTTGGCAGTTGTTATCATGCAGAAATACGCAAATTAATACATTTCATATTTCATTAGTTGACAAGGTAAATTGCCATTGTACACAGTAGTACGTTGGGCTGATTTTAGCCCGATCGATTTTGCTAGTTCTTTATTTCCACTCAACACAAATGCTGTCCAACCTTTAAAGCGGTTTTTGAGCACGTCACCTAATAACTTATAAAAAGCACCCAAATCTTCATCGCGCCCCAACCGTTCGCCGTAGGGAGGATTGCAGAGCAAGATCCCGCTATCTGAGGGAGCTTCCACATCATCTAACTCTTTTACCGCAAGTTGAACATAGCGTTCGACTCCAGAACTGCGAGCATTCGATCGAGCCTGTTCGATGATATCAAAATTGCGATCGCTACCCATAATCGTCGCTTGCAGATCTTGTTTTTCACCTGATTCGGCTGCCTTGATTAGTCGATCGAATAAGTCCGCATCGAAGTCTAGCCAGTTCTCAAACCCGAAGCCATCTCGAAAAATACCTGGGGCGACATTTAGGGCTTGCATCGCGGCTTCTAGGGGCAATGTCCCCGAACCACAGAGCGGATCGATAAATGCCATGTCAGGTGTCCAACCAGACATCTTCACCAACGCCGCTGCTAGAGATTCTTTCAACGGTGCATCACCCACAGCCGATCGATAGCCACGTCGATGTAAACTACTACCAGAACTATCTAAACTGACAATACACACATCTTTATCAATATGAGCATTGATCCTGACATTTGGATCTTGAATATCCACATTCGATCTTTGTCCGAATTTCTCCGTCTGCTGCTTGGTAATCGCCCGCTTGACTTGCACCGCTGTAAAATGACTGTGATTTAATTGCTCATTCTTCCCCGTCACCGTCACCGCCATCGTCAGCTCCGGCGTGAGATATTCACCCCAGTCGATCTGCTGAACGCCATCATACAACTCTCGATCGTCATTACTGGGAAATTCACCCAACTTTACCAACACCCGAAATGGCAACCGTGCCCACAGATTAACACGATATAGTAACTCTCGATCGCCAGTAAAAGATACTCCGCAAAAGCCTTGAGCCACATCAATAGCCCCCAATTCAGTCAGCTCCTGCGCTGCTAACTCTTCTAACCCTCTGGCGACAGTGGCAAAATATTGACTCAAAGTAATTCCTCAGTTCCTACTCGGCTTGAATTCAAACCATCTCCCATTATTCCTTAAATTCGGCTGATGAGCTACCTACACTAAATTGAAATCCTCTGGTGTTGGTAAATCCAACGCGATGGCTAAAGCAGCCGAAATCTTTGCCATCGATGAAATCGATAGACTACCTCGATAGTCACCAAAACGAGATTTTGAGAGAATTCGTACTTGCTCGGCTACTGCAATGGAATCAGCAGTCAAGCCACCTTCTGGAGCATAAATTACCACTTGGGTAACATAGACTCGTTTACCAGTGCGATAGGTAGTACATGGAATCGCCAAAACTGTTGGACTATTTGCATTGATTGAATTACGACTAACTACAATTACCGGACGAGAGCCGCCTTGCTCGGAACCTTCTACCGGATCTAGCCGCACATTATAGACATCGCCTCTTTTCATTTCTGCGTCTCAACGGTTTGAAATGCTTCCCATTGAGCCGTAGCAAACTCCGCCTCCATTTGCAGCACCTCAGCTTGATATTCAGGATCTTGAGCCATCTGCGCGAGATCGGCATCAATTTCTGCTCGTCGAATCAGTGCCAATTCTCGTTGAATAGCTCTCGATATTAATTCATTCCGACTGTTTGCGTTGCCTGATACAATCGCTCGATCTGTTGCTGCAAGCAGGGTAGTCGGAATAGTGATTGTCGTGCGGGTCGTGGTAGTAGACATATTTTGATGTCAACATGATGTTTATTATTGATGCCTTATTGTACATCAATAATGATGCTTAATTTGGTGTCATCATTAATTTATCGATCGAACGGTATCCCACTATACAGTTATGAAGACACGAAAAATGGATTGATAGAAGGTAACAAAATGGTTATCTCCCTGGTGTGAAGATATGGTGCTAAACAGTTATCAGCCTGGTGAGTTTTATGATGAATTGTTTGCTGCTGATGGCAAGCCGCGATCGATTGCCACGACGCTAATTGATAAAATTAGTAGCCTTTCCCTGGCTGAATTACAGCAGCATCAAAATTTAGCCCAAAGCACCCTATTCAAGACAGGTGTGACTTTCAACGTCTATAGTGACGATCGAGGCACTGAAAAAATTCTCCCGTTTGATATTATTCCGCGTACAATTTGCGATCGAGAATGGCAATTATTAGAGCGCGGTTTGAAGCAGCGAATTCACGCCCTCAATCTATTTTTAAGTGATATCTACGGGCAACAGCAGATTATTCTAGATGGGATTATCCCCCAAGAGGTGGTTTACTCAGCGACGGGATTTCTCAAGCCTTGTATGGGCATCCAGCCGCCTCAGGGGATCTGGTGCCATATTACGGGTACGGATTTGGTACGTGATAAAGATGGGAGTTGGTATGTATTGGAAGACAATCTTAGATGTCCGTCTGGGGTTTCCTATGTGCTAGAAGGTAGGCGGGTAATGAAGTCTACCTTCCCGCGTCTATTTGAGAAGATGCAAATTTTACCTGTCGAAGATTATCCCAGTCGGTTGCTGGAAACCTTGCTGTATCTTGCCCCAGATTCGATTCCCTACCCTACCGTAGTCGTATTGACTCCAGGGATTTATAATTCCGCCTACTTCGAGCATTCCTTCTTAGCGCGACAAATGGGCGTGCAATTAGTCGAGTCGCGAGATTTGACGATCTCCGATGGCTTCCTGAAAATGCGAACCACCAAAGGCTTGCAGCAGGTAGATGTGATCTATCGTCGCATCGATGATGAATTTATCGATCCTTTGACTTTTCGGGCTGATTCGATGCTGGGAGTACCTGGCTTAATGGATGTCTATCGGGCGGGGCGAGTCGCGATCGCCAATGCTCCAGGTACGGGGGTGGCTGATGATAAAGTGGTATATGCTTACATGCCTGCGATCGTCAAATACTATCTGGATGAAGAGCAAATCATCCCCAATGTACCAACATACCAATGTTGGGAGCCGAAACAACGCCAATATGTACTAGAGAATTTAGATAAATTAGTCGTCAAAGCCGCCGCCGAATCGGGGGGTTATGGGATGCTCATCGGGACAAAATCTACCGCCGAGGAGCGGAGCGAATTTGCAGCGAAGATTACCGCAGATCCGCGCAATTATATCGCCCAACCGACGCTGTGTTTATCGCGAGTACCAACGTTGCTCCCCGATGGGATCGATGGGAGACACGTGGATTTGCGCCCGTATATTCTCAATGGGCGGGATATTTATATCAATCCAGGTGGGTTGACACGGGTAGCGTTGAAGGAGGGTTCGCTGGTGGTGAATTCTTCTCAGGGTGGGGGTACTAAGGATACTTGGGTGGTGCGGTAGAAGCTGATTACTACGCGATAATATATAGTTTGAACTATGATTTTTCTGATTAATTGATAGACTATGATTCTCAGATAGCAGTTAATCAAAGCTCATCATTTAATCATTCTAATCACAGTTCAGACGATATTTGGGAGTAATTATTTTTCATAAACTTATGGCAGAATTAATCGAGATTGAAACAGAGCGACTCCGCTTACGCCAATGGATAGAATCAGATCGGGAACCTTTTGCTCGACTCAATGCCGATCCGCGAGTGATGGAATTTTTTCCTAGTATATTAGATAGAGCTACTAGTCATGCAGGAATAGATCGCGCTCAGATAAAAATAGCCGATCGAGGCTGGGGCTTCTGGGCGGTAGAATCCAAACAGGATAAATCGATTATCGCGGGAAAAGTGGAAATCAAATCTTTGAACTATGATTTATCAGATTAATAGATAAACTAAGATTATCATATAGCATCCGATCGTAGTCCATCATTCAATCATTCTAATCACAGTTCAGACAATATTAACTTATGGTTGCTTTACCCGATCGATTATTCATGTCCGCCGCCGAATATGTAGGTTGGGTTGAAGAATGAAACCCAACGATCTCAACCAGCAACCTGTGAATGTTGGGTTTCGCTATCGCTCTACCCAACCTACAATTAATCCCTATATGTAAAACCTATGCTAAGTCGCGTTGCTAACTCAATTTACTGGCTCAATCGCTATATCGAGAGAGCCGAAAACATCGCCCGATTTGTCGATGTCAACCTCAACTTACTGCTCGATAGTGCCGTCGTTGACGATCAACAATGGGAACCCCTAGTCTTAACCACCGGAGATTTAGAAATATTTCGCAGTCGCTATGGCGTGGCTACCGCCGAGAACGTCGTGCGGTTTCTGACTTATGATGAAAAGTATCATAACTCGATTCTATCCTGCCTCCAATCTGCGCGAGAAAATGCTCGATCGATCCGTGAAGTAATTTCCTCTGAAATGTGGGAACAGGTGAATAGTTTTTACTTTATGGTAAAAGAAGCAGCCGAAGCAGATCCACAACCGGAATTACCCAGCTTTTTTGAAGCAGTAAAAATGGCTAGTCACCAATTTGCTGGGGTGATGGCGGCTACGATGTCTCATAATGAGGCGTGGCATTTTGGACGGATGGGTAGATCGATCGAGCGTGCTGATAAAACGACGCGGATTTTGGATGTAAAATACTTTATAGTTTTACCTGGTGGAGTCGGATCGCCGCTAGATGAATTGCAGTGGATAGCATTATTAAGATCGGTAAGTGCGTATGAAATGTATCGCAAAACTTGTCACCGGATTAGTCCGCCAGATATCGCTAAGTTCTTGATATTCGATCGAGAATTCCCCAGATCGATTCAACATTGTCTCCGCTCGGCGGAGAAGTCTTTACATCTAATTAGTGGTAATAATCATACTAATAGTTGGTGCAATCCTGCCGAACTAAAGCTCGGTAAATTGAGATCGGAATTAGACTTTTTATCGATCGAGGAAGTGATCGAGCGCGGCTTGCATGAATTCCTGGATGAAACTCAACGTCGGATTAATATTGTGTCTAGAGAGATTGGGGATACTTTTATGACGATCGATCTTGAGGCAATATCATGAGTATTTTTCAGATCGAACATGCGATCGAATATACCTACAGTCAACCAGTAATTTTTGCACCCCATCAGCTCAGATTGCGCCCGCGATCGAATGTTCATCAATCAGTATTATCATTCGATCTATCTATATCGCCTGCACCCCAACAAGTCGCTGAATCTGTCGATCTCGATGGGAATAATTCGACGCTGGTTTGGTTTGATAGTAGTTTGACTAATAATCTGCAAATCACTACCAAAACCACCGTATCTACTAACCTTACCAATCCCTTCAACTACCTACTCGAACCTTGGGCGGCTAATTTACCGATCGATTATCCAGTATCATTATCCCAGCAATTGCAACCATATTTAACTGGATATCTGGGACATTCGATCGATCCGATTGCCGCAGAATTAGCCGCCGAAATTTGGCAAACTGTCAATGCTAAAACCATTCCCTTCCTCAACGAACTCAATCAGCAAATTTACCACAACTGTAAATACTCCATCCGCGATACCGGAGCATCACTTCCCCCAGGCATCGTCTGGAAGCATCGCTCCGGCTCCTGTCGAGATTTCGTCGTCTTATTGCTCGAAGTTTGTCGCGCTGTCGGATTAGCCGGAAGATTTGTCAGCGGCTACGAAGCTGGAGCAGAAACTGACGATAGACATCTCCATGCTTGGGCAGAAATATATCTCCCAGGTGCAGGCTGGCGGGGCTACGATCCCACTCATGGCTTGCTCGTCGCTGATAACCACATCGCCCTCTGTTCTAGCCCCTTCCCCGCCCAAACAACCCCCGTTGAGGGAAAACTCCGCACACTGGGGGCGATAACTAACGAAATGAGCTATCGACTAGTGATTGAGAAAGCCTGAAAACTCTACATGTTCTAATTTTAGCTCGTTGCTTTGCTCCCAATCAATGGGCGGAATAGTAGCGAATGCGGTTTTTAAAAATGATTCCCACTCCATCCGCACCTGCAATAAATAAGGATCGCCGCGTTGGAGACTGCGCTGGTGGCGGATTTCCAGACTATTAGTACGATACATGATCAGATCGATCGGTGGGCCGACAGAAACGTTCGATTTCATCGTCGAATCAAATGATAACAGCGCACATTTCACCGCATCTTCAATACTCGTATCAAACGTCAACATCCGATCTAAAATCGGCTTACCATACTTAATTTCACCAATTTGTAAGAACGGCGTTTCGGGCATCGCCTTGATAAAATTGCCCTGGCTGTAGAGCATGTACAACTCCGTCGCTTGTCCGCGCACCTGCCCACCGAGTAAGATATTGCAACTAGAATCAATTCGATCCTTTTCCAGCCATTCCCGCTCTCGTGCTTGCACATGGCGCAACTTTTGCCCCAGATAACAAGCGATATCATACATACTGTGACAGGAATGCAGATTCTCCGCTTCCAGAGAGCGTAAATCCTGCTCGATACTCAGCATCACCGACTGCGTAATCGAGAGATTTCCCGACGTACATAGTAAGATTGTTCGATCGCCAGGCACGGAAAAATCAAACATTTTCCGATAGGTAGATATATAATCAACCCCCGCATTCGTGCGAGAATCAGCAGCCATCACCAATCCATGAGTAGAAATAATTCCTAAGCAGTAAGTCATAATTCAGGGATTAGTCACACATCATCAAAATTTCTTCTTCTTATTTTGACACGTCCAGGGTTTGGAATGCTTTCCATTGTGCGCCAGCAAATTCTGATCACATTTGCAGTACTTCCACTTGATATTCAGGATCTCGCACCATTTGTGCGAAGTCTGCCTCAATTCATGATTATTCAGCTAGACTAGCGGGCGGGTATGTAATTATGGAAGCTGACCAGTCACGGAAGATTGTATGAGTGGAATCGACCGCGAAATCACCCTCGACCATCGGCATCTAGCCAAACATCTACCAAATACGCCCGAAAGTAATCGGCTCTTGCGACGAGGGAGAGCAGCCCACGTATTCAATGATGAAGATACTCTCTTTCGAGTAGCTCAGGCTATCATGGTGGGAGGTATTCACACAGGTTTTGCCAGGGGCTATGATCGCTATGGATTGATGTTCACAGAGTCAATCGGTGTGCGGATTGACCCTGATGGCTCGACTCTCCCTTTATTCTATAGTGAGGTAAAGATTGATGCTGACGAAAAATACCATCCCATCCCCCGCACTCGATCCAGCGAAGAGTAGCTGGAACTTTCTGGAAGTTTGGGTTGATCCCATGCAATCGCCCCCCTATTTGCTGATGCTTTTAGGCGATGAATCGGGTCGTTGTCAGATTCTTGACCCTGCGGAGCAATACAAGCTCATCAAGCGTTGTGACAGTTACGATCAAGCCCAGTTATGGTTACTTGAAGATGAGTATGAACCGATCGAAGGTCGCTTATCAGAAGCTGAGTTGTCGTAATTTAGATAGGTTGGGTTGAAGAATGAAACCCAACATTTCTAGGGTGTTTGTGCAGACTTTGGGTTTCGCTCTCACTCTACCCAACCTACGATGTTATTGCTCCGAATGAGTTTATTCGTGGGCATTTTCGCACCCTACGCAGCTAAAATTTTTCACATCCAGTTCTTGTTTCTACTTTCTTCATCCGATCTGGTTTTAATCGATGCATTGCTTTTCCATCATACCTAGGACTTACGCATTGACAAAACGATCGCGTTGTGATTTTACGTACTGGCAAGATTATTTACAATATATTCACGGACAACAGATGTAAATAAATTTTTTTGTACTTCATACCAGTTCGCAATACTTTTCTCAACTCTCAT
>JANYDE010000110.1 GCA_025359915.1 Chamaesiphon sp. 336R_metabinner_41
TAGGGCTTGCTGACAAAAGCCAAAACCCAGACACAGAGAGAGATATAAACAATAAAAAGTTAGTCAAGTTCAATGAAATCGGCTAAAATCAACTAAAATTAGTGAAGAAATCGATATATCCGTACAAGTAATGTATAAAAAAAATGAGCAACTCGAAACTGAACTAGATAACTTTGAACTGCCATTTGGGGGGAAATTAGCTACTGATAATCGATGGGTAATTATGGCAAAATTAATTCCTTGGGTGGAAGTAGAAGAGGAATACGCGAAAAAATTCACGCTAGAAATAGGAGCACCAGCGAAATCAAGTAGGATAGCCTTAGGAGCATTAATAATCAAAGAAAAGCTAGGGATAAGCGATAGAGAAACAGTAGAACAAATCAGAGAGAACCCATATTTGCAATACTTTATAGGACTAAAAAGCTATAGAAATGAGGCACCGTTTGAAGCATCGATGCTAGTGCATTTTCGGCAAAGACTAGAAATAGATTTAGTGAATAAAATCAAC
The DNA here is from genome assembly GCA_025359915.1 of Chamaesiphon sp. 336R_metabinner_41. GTDB lineage: Bacteria > Cyanobacteriota > Cyanobacteriia > Cyanobacteriales > Chamaesiphonaceae > Chamaesiphon. The sequence continues at coordinate 509 of JANYDE010000110.1, forward strand.
ATAAAAATGTGTGAGGAAGGTAGAGGAGAAGTAGAAACTCTAAAAAAGCGATCGAGGTCAGTAAGGAAGAAGAGAGTGTAAATAGAGGAAGATTAATATTAGACGCAACATGTGCGCCAGCGGATATTAGATACCCAACAGACTTGGGATTATTAAATCAAGCAAGAAAAGAAACAGAAAAAATTATAGACATTCTTTATGATGGGTTAGAAGAGAAGCCAAGCAAAAAACCAATAACACAGAGAATAATAGCCAAAAAAGAATATCTAAAAATCGCCAAAAAGCGGCGACAAACGAAGAAGCAAAGAAGAAAAGCAATTAAAAAACAGCTTCAATATATCAACAGAAACTTAGGGCACATCGAACGGCTACACGCGAGTGGTGCCAAGTTAGAGTGGCTCAATGGCCAGCAGTATAAAATGCTGTTGGTCGTAACGACAGTTTACCAACAGCAGTTGTCGATGTATGAGAATAAGCAACAGCGTGTTGATGATAGAATAGTTAGTCTAACGCAACCACATATTCGCCCAATTGTGAGAGGAAAAGCTGGAACACCAGTCGAATTTGGGGCAAAGTTATCAGTTAGCTATCATAATGGGTACGTATTTATAGATCGATTAAGTTGGGATAATTTCAATGAATCTGGAGATCTGAAATTACAAGCAGAAGAATTTAAAATAGCAACGGGATATTATCCAGAGTCCATTCATGTTGACCAAATTTATCGCACTAAAGAGAATAGAGCTTGGTGTAAAGAAAGGGGAATTAGAATTACGGGAGTGCCATTAGGTAGACCTCCCAAAATTATTGATTCATTGATTAAAAAACAAGCGCAGGATGATGAGAAGTTTCGCAGCCGAATTGAAGGTAAGTTCGGAGAAGCTAAACGTAGATTTAGTCTTGGTCGAGTAATGACTAAACTTTCTGAAACTTCTCAGACAGCTATTGCAATCACTTTCTTAGTGATGAATCTTTCGCGGCTGCTGCGGCAGCTTTTTGCGTTTTTTTGTATTTCCTTACGGATCGACACTTTTTTTGTGATATTTGAGTTTGGATGATTAATAAAAATTATAACTGATGCCGATCGGCTCCTAATTGCTGATGGATTCAATTCGATCGATCGAATTGAATGCCATTTTATTGACTTATTCAGCAAGCCCCAATTATGGCGGTGGTGCAGGTCGCCCCTTTGACTCCAGCAAAATGTCTGGTCAACAGGGTGCTAGAGTAGAATTGTATGAGAACACAGGCGGATTCAAAGGGTTTACAACAACTGATAGTAATGGTTTGTACAAGTTTGACTCCACTGTCACTGGGGGATTAGTTGCGGGATCTACTTACAAGGTGCGGGTTGTCAATAGCACTGTCACCTCCTCCCGTCCGCCGAATCCGGCTAACGTGATTAGCGCACTTCGTTCTGTCCAAACCTTCCGTACTGATGCCAGTACGGGGACTCCACTTGATGTGACGAATAAAGTTGGGGGCGAATTGCCGAATGAGGTCGATCCCGCTAGTCAGACTGGCTCTCAGACACTAGCGATCTTAAGTTCTGGCAGCACCTATCAAGTCCAATCGATCGCGCCTGTGACATTAAGTAATGGCAGTTTGACAGGTATCGATTTTGGGTTTAACTTCGATACGATCGTCAATACCAATAATAGTGGTCAAGGTTCTCTACGTCAATTTGTCGATAATAGTAACTATCTTGCCAATACTGGACTCAATCAGGAACCCAGTTCCAGCCCCGCAACGGGTACTACGGCGATCGATCCTGCCGCTGGAGTTGAAACTACTATTTTCATGATTCCGACTAGTGCCTTGTCCGCTACAGGTGCCGCTGTGATTAACTTTCCCGCTAGTGGGCGGTTGATTATTCGAGATGCTTTTACTGCTATCGATGGTCGCACCCAAACCACGAATAAAGGCAATACTAACAATACCATTCTAGGAGATACCAGCACACCGATCGGCATCGGTGGTACGACTCTAACGGGTGTCCCTGGAGCGGAGATCGAGCTACATCTGACTAACGATTTAGGGATCTATACTTACGGTGAAAATACTTATATCAATAGTATCGCCTTTACTGCGGATGCGGGGGCGGCGATCGAAACCGATACCCTCGCCAAAAATAGCCGGATCGAAAATGTAACGATCGGTACTACCTCAGCCGCTGACAATTCACCCAGTGGTGGTTTTGCCAAAGCTTTATTAATTAATAGTGATAATACGCTGATCGATCGCAATTTAATTCGACCGCCTTGCGGCGCGCTTCGCGTTCGAGCTATGAATCCGTAGTTCTCAATGCTAGTAATGTCACCATTGTCAAGGATCTCAAACTTACCAACAATGAGATCACCAGCGGCGTTTCCGATAATTCCGTCACAACTGGTGCCTGTATTCGCAGCGGAATTACCACCGCAACTGGCGGGACATTGAGAACAACGATCGAGAATAATTATCTCCACAAGTGTGCTTGGGGAATCGAGATGAATGGTAGTAACGGTGCCAGTGCCACGATCTTCAAAAATACGATCGACACCACCAAAAATTCAGGGATTATGATGAACTCTGGCGAGAAAAATCACACGATCGAACTAAATGTGATTAGCCGCAGTTTGGGTGCTGGTATCGTTATCGAAGGTGGTCCGACTGGCATTAAAATCACCAAAAATAGTATCTATCGAAATGGTTCAGTTGGCATCGATCTCAACGATCACATTGCCGCATATCTGAGCGAAGGATTAACGCCAAATAACGGCAGTTTAGACAATACATTTGGCAATCAGCGCATGAATTATCCAGTGATTATGTCATCTGTCGTAACGGGAAATTTACTGAGAGTTAAAGGATTTATTGGCAAAGACATCACTACTAGTAAAGCTTTTGCCAATGCCAATCTCGAATTTTTTATTGCTGATGATGATGGTAATCAAAATGGCGAAGTTTTTGTCGGCGATCTGCGCAATAAACCACATGGCGAAGGTAAAACTTATCTCAATAGCTGTGCGGCTGATGCAAATGGCGAATTTGATTGTACTTTCACTGTGGCGACGGGATTTAATTCGCGCAATATTACGGCTACGGCGACAACCACTGATGGCTCGAATAATACCTCCGAATTTAGTGCCAGTCCAATGTTAAGAGCTAATGTCCTGATGATCAAACGGATTACCGCAATTAATGGCAATATTCTCAAAAATCCTAATGATGATACCCCACTGCATGAATTTGTAGAAGATCCAACTTCTACTCATGATAATAACTGTAGCTGGCCTTTGAGTTATGACAATGGCACGCCTGGATGTATCAATGACTATACCATCGGGGCGATTGATGCTGGCAAAGTCCAGCCTGGGGATGAGATTGAATATACAATTTATTATCTCAATGCTGGTGAAAATAAAGCCTTTCAGGGTCGGATTTGCGACAGACTAAATACCAATTTAACTTTTCAACCTAATTTTGATTCTGTTAGCCCAAATACGGGAATTGTTTTGGTTGAAAATGATGGAGTTCCAAAGTACTTAACCAATGGCGCAGATAGCGATCGAGGTCAATTGACTACTGCTGCTCTAGCAGGTGCTAATTGTAACTTAGCGGCAAATACTTTACCAAATTTATCTGACAATGTAGTTGTCGTTGATATTGCTAGTACTGCTAATCCATTAATTGGTTCGATCAATCAAGTTAATTCGACCGTTTCTCACGGATATATTCGCTTCAAAGTCAAGGTGAAATAATTAAGATTTGTTGACTATTTTCGCTCTCAGCCTCGATCGGGTTTGAGAGTTGATTATAAGTAGAATTTTTACCTGCGTAATGACTATTCTCCCCACAGCGAACCCATAAAAATTCTATCTAATATCTAGATTAAATCGATCGAATAAAAATATTTTACTAGCTAATTTATCGCAGATTTAAGGGAACACTCAAAGATAACCGATCGATCGTCATAGATATCCGCCGTAATGGTAGTATCAATACTTTTTTAAAAGATCCGAATTTGCACGGTACTCATTATATAGCTCTGGAGATTATGATGGACTAAATATAAAATTTTGGCGATCTATTAAAATTGCGACTAAATTATTTAATTATTATTAATCAACTCAACTATCCCAACCAATCATGTTCAAGTCCCCCTGTAAAATTACTGACTCCGCAATCAGAAGAGATAAATATATAAGTTTTTTGGCTAGATCGTTGGCACAACCACTCTGGAAGAGTCTCGTCTATCTCAGTGTCATTGCAGTGGGCAATTCGTTCAGTCTTGATCCTCTTGTTGCCGCACCACTAACAGCCCCAACCACAATCGAAAACCAAGCCACAGGTTCGTTTACCGATGGTGAAGATCCAGTCGCACAACCAGAATTAATTTTCTCGAACATCGTTAAAGTCACAGTCGCCGAGGTCGCTGGGATCACCGTCAGTTCGGGTGTTGCCTCAGAAGCTCCAAGCTCAGTCGCTAGTGCAGGAGCCTTCCAGGGGGATGGCACCATCAACGCTGGAGATATTGCCTTCTTTGACTACGTTATCACCAATGCGGGTAACGACCCCACCCAATTCTTTATCCCTGGTGCGCCTTCTAGCATCACTGGCGGTACCTTTGATGCCACTACCAACCCCATCCAAATCATTGCCTACAACCCGACAGGTACCAGTGACATCCCTGTCACTGGCGTAACCGTACCCGCCAGCGGTCAACGAACTGGTCCTGACGGTACGGCGACCCCTAGCTTAATACCTAATAAAAATGGCATTATCCCTGCTGGTGGTACCGTCACAATAAGGGTGCCGATCAAAGTCAATGCCACCGCAGCCGTAAATTCCACTATCTCTGTCACGATGGGTAATACGCCTACTCCCCTGGGCACAAACCAAGTCTACACCAATAATAGCAACTTAGATATTTACACCCAAGACAACCCTGATGGTACCACCGATGCAGGTGGGACAGTCATTGAAACAGCAGGGATGCCAATCAATGGTGATACCACTAATCACCGTCAAGAATCTAGCAATATTGGCACCACTACGATTGTAATCGAACCAATCAACATCACGGGGAAAGTATTTGAAGATGTCAACTATGGTGGTGGGGCTGGTCGCGATCTGACAACTTCCACCGGAATCACCAGACCGAATGTCCGCGTCGAACTCTATGCTGCTGACGGTACTTACTTAGGTGCGACTCTCACCGATGCTACTGGTAAATATAAATTCAACCAGTTTAATGTCACTCCAGCAACGGCATTTACCTCAGGTAAATCATACCAAGTCCGCGTTGTCAATAGCTTTGTCACCTCTAGCCGCTCTGGTGGTTGTGATTCGACTACTGCCACGCTCACGACAGCACCCACATCCTGTACTCAGTCACCTGTCCAAACTTTCCGCACTCTAGGAGATACCGACGCTAATAGTATCGCCGATCCTGATCTCCACCGTGTCGGTGGAGAGCTTCCAGCTAAATTAGATGCTGACTCCAATCTCACCAGTCAAAACCTCAGTGCGCTCACTGTCGGCACTAAAGCAGTAGAATCACTGACGACAGTAACTTTAGGGACTGCGGCTCTCAGTGGTGTAGATTTTGGTTATAACTTCGATACCATTGTTAACACAAACGATTCCGGTCAAGGTTCCTTACGTCAATTTATCACCAATAGTAATGCACTTACGAATACTGGACTAGCTCAAGTCGGACAGACCACAGGAAAAGAAGTTTCGATCTTCATGGTACCAAAAGGAAGTGCTTCCCCAGGCATTCTAGGCACTGTTCCTAGTCAACTCACCAATGGAGTGGCAATCATCACCGTTGGTGCTAGTGAGTTACCCGCTATCACCGACCCGAACACCACTATTGATGGAACCACTCAAACAACCAACGTTGGTGATACCAATGCCGGTGTTACTGGTACAGGCGGCACCGTTGGTACAAGCGCGAACAACCTCTCCCAAGTTAACAAACCCGAAGTCGAGATCAACGATGGGATATCCGGGAGTACATCATGGCGAACTAATGGTATCTTAGTCCACGCAAATAATACTACCGTCCGTGGCATGGCGATTTGGGGCTTTGGTTGGGGTAGTCAACCAATGGGAGACATTCATGTTGGGCCGCTTAATGGCGTTGGTAATTGTAGTGCTTCTGATGTCTTTACCGGATTATTATTCGAGCAAAATGTACTAGGAACTACAGCGGCTGGTTTTAATGCCGCCAACACGAACACGACCGGAAATGAGGGACGAGGCTTTGAATCCTCCTGTGGTAGTCAAGGTATTTTCCGTAATAACCTGCTCGGATTTACCAAATATGTTGCAGGTGGATGGAATGATGCTAATAATGTCGATCCTAATATGAACTGGGTGATTACGAATAATGAGTTTCGATCGGCAGGGCATGACAACTTAATCGATAATGTCAGTTTTGAGAATAATGCTCATAACATTCTGTTTACCAACAACTTAGTCACTGGTTCTTATGCCAACGGGATTAGTTTGTATGACAATGTATCCAGTGGCAACATCAAAATTGACAATAACACTATCACCAATAGTGGTTTTGGATCTGCGAGTACCGAATGGGCTGGGATTGCCATCTTTACCGGCACCAATGGCGATGTCACGATCTCGAAAAACATTATTCAAGGCAATAAAGGCGCAGGCGTTTGGGTCGAAAAAGATTTCTCTGGTGTCAAAATAACTCAAAACTCGATGTTTGGGAATGGCGGTCTGGGTATCGATCTCAAGGGTACAACTCTAGATAATGGATCTGGAAATCAGACAATCCTCTCTGATACAGTCACCCCCAATGATGGTTCTAAGACTGTTGCCAATATCGCGAATCTAGGGATGGATTACCCGATTATGACCGCAGCCAGTGTTAGCGTAGTTGGGACTACTTCTACTCTGACCATTAAAGGTTATGTCGGCAATGTTGCGACAGGTAGCACCACCTTTAAAGATGCGAAGATCGAATTCTTTGTCGGTGCGGCGGATACGAATGATAAAGGTCGCGTATTCAGTACAGATCCAACCACGGTATCGAAGCTCCATGCAGAGGGTCAAACTTATCTTGGTACCTGTACTGCGGATGCCAATGGATTATTTGGGACTACAGCACAGCCTTGTGCATTTACGGTTCCGACGGGAACTGACACTCGAAATATTACCTCGACCGCTACAGATCCAGCGGGAAATACATCCGAATTTAGTGCTGCTGTAGCTAGCGATCCGAATGTGTTATTAGTCAAGCGGATCACTGCGATTAATGGTTTAGCTCAACAGCCTGATGGTAGTTTACTCAATACTTACGTACATTTTAATACTTATGATGATAATACCATTTCGATTCCGACCCAAGCCACCTCCAGCGATCCCCAAAAAGATACAGATAAATGGCCTAATGCTGCTAGCGGCTTTTTGTTAGGAGCAGTTGATGGTGGGAATGTAGCACCCAATAGCTCGATCGAATATACCATTTATTTCCTTTCCACTGGCGAGAGTGATGCTAAAAATGTATTATTCTGCGATCGAGTCCCTGGTAATGTGACGTTTATCCCCAATGCCTACAATCATATTCCTTCCCCTACGCCTAGTACTAATCCCAATCGTGGGATCGTCGTCCAGATTGGTACGACGCTGACTGCCTATGAGTCCCTTGATAGTAGTTACGCCAAGTACTTCCCGCCAGGAGTCGAACCGAGTGGTCTTTATCCAACTGCTAAATGTGGCGGTGCGAATACCAATGGAGCTGTTGTCGTTAATCTCGGTAATATCCCTCAAGCGACAGCTAGCGGTGTGCCACCTGAGTCCTATGGCTTTGTCAGATTCAAAGGACGGGTTAAATAGTTGATAGTTGATAGTTGATAGTTGATAGCGTATTCTGTCGGTAGGAGAATAGCGAATTTTTCAGAAGTTTTTTTGGTAACAAACTGTTAGATCCCTATTCTCCAAGCTCCCCTCTCCCCTATCCCATGGCTTTCACCCCCAAATCCCGTACCGCCAAATTTTTCACACCAACTCGTATACTGCAATTGGGCAAACAAACTGGATGGATCTCGCTCCTGCTCTGGCTGATAACCATTGCACCCGTTCAAGCTGCTCAACTACGTGTCGCCGTCGCCCAAAAAGTCTCCGAAGTAAAGATCGGCACTTCGACTACCGCCATCATCAGCGACGAAAACGGCAAAAAAATCGGCGAACTCCAGCCAAAACAAGGTTTAATTGCTCAGGCGAAGAATGGGGAGATCTCCATCGGTGATATCCACGTAGCTCAATTGTGGGTAAAGCCCCAACAAAATGGTCAAATCTGGATTGGAGATCGTTGGTATCGTGGCTCTGTGCGAGTGATTTCGACCGGAAAACAACTACTTGCTGTCAATCACGTCGATCTCGAACAGTATCTCTACAGCGTTTTGGGCGCAGAAATGAGTACGACATTTCCCGCTGAAGCTCTCAAAGCTCAAGCCGTAGCCGCGCGTACTTACGCCCTCTATCGCAGCCAATCCACCAGCCAAAAACCATTTGATGTCGATAGTACCCAAGCCAGTCAGGTATATAGAGGTCTATCTAGCGAAGCAAACACCACTCAATCCGCTGTCAATGCCACTCTAGGTCAAATAATGACATATCAAGGCAAACCAATTCTCGCAGCCTTTCACTCCGCTTCTGGCGGCCATACAGAGAATGTTGAAGATATTTGGACAGACCGAGTACCGTATTTACGCGGAGTACCGGATTACGATGCAGGTACACCTGGATATGAATGGACAAAAACCTTCAGCAATAGTGAGCTGAGTAAGAGTCTCAAGATTAATAATATCAAATCGATCGCACCCGATCGCACCACTCAATTTGGTAGTGTCGTCAGTCTCAAAATCAATGGTGACACATCAGTAAATTTACCAGGAGACAAAGTGCGAACTGCCCTCAAACTTCGCAGTCTCCGGTTTACCATTACTCCGACCCCAACCGGATTTCTCCTGACTGGACGCGGTTATGGACATGGATTGGGCATGAGTCAATGGGGAGCCTATAATCTTGCTCAACAAGGGATGAAATATCCCAGCATTTTAGCTCATTACTATCAAGGCGTAGAAATCGGAAAATCGATCGCCACTAAATAACGTCAGTGCAGTGCAGATCCCCGACTTTTTGGAAAAGTCGGGGATCTCGGAGGTTTCTCGATATCTGCGAGGTTAATGAACCCCCGCAGCACGTTTGTAAGCTTCATCCAATACCTCAGACAGAGTAGGATGAGCGTGAACGTAAGTTGCGAGATTCTGTACCGAATTGCGTTGGGCGATCGCATTTGATGCCTCATGAATCAAATCCGCCGCATGTAAGCCGATAATGTGGGTACCCAGGACTTCCCCAGTATCCTTACGGTAAATCACTTTTGCCATGCCATCTGCTTCACCTTCAGCGATCGCTTTTGAGTTACCTTTGAAATAACTCCGCACGGCGGCAATCTCAAAGCCGCCAGCGGTTCCAGCTTCTTTGGCTTGAGCTTCGGTCATCCCGACAAAACTAATTTCGGGATGGGTAAATGCCGCTGCGGGGATGCTCTGATAGTCCATTTCACGCGATCGACCGCAGATATTTTCTACCGCTGTAATTCCCTGAGCGGAAGCCGCATGAGCCAACATCATTTTACCTGTAGCATCACCGATCGCCCATAAATGCGCTACGGGTTTTTCATCGATTAAGACCTCTAGCTTATCATTCACCGGAATGAAGCCTCGGCGGTCGAGGGCGACCCCTACAGCTTCTAAATTAAGGTTTTTGGTATCGGGAATCCGACCTGTCGCCACGAGGCAGGCATCGACCTCTAGGATTTCGACGACTTCTTTGGTTTTGGCATCGGCTAGCTCGATGACTACTGGTGAACCTGGGATAATCCGCTTGGCGAGGAGGCTGGGGCGAGCCTCGATGTCACGGGGCTCGATTAAAATCCGTTTGGCGAGTTTAGCTATATCAGTATCAAATCCTGGCATCAGTTGGTCGAAGAATTCAATCATGGTGACTTCCGAACCCAATGCTGTGTAGACATCAGAGAATTCTAAGCCGATGTAACCGCTGCCAATAATTGCAATCCACTGGGGGATTGTCTCTAATTTAATCGCATCATCGCTGGTAAATACCGTCTTACCATCAACCTCAATTCCTGGTGGTACAAACGGAATCGAACCCGAAGAAATCATCACATCCTTAGCGGTAATAATTTTCTCGCCTTCAGGCGTAGTCACACTCACCTTTTGCGTACCAGCAATTTTGCCATAACCGCGAATCACCTCGACATTCAATCGCGTCAAACTATTCGTCAGATCTCCCCGCAGCTTAGTGACTAGATTACTAGCATGAGCGGCAATTCCGGCTCGATCGAAATTAACATTATCAACCTGAATCCCCATCGCCTTGAGATGATGAGCATTCTTTAATTCTCGTACTCTGCCCGAAGCAGCCAGCAGTGCTTTGGAAGGGATACAGCCGCGATTGACGCAAGTACCACCCATATCTCCGGCTTCGATTATTGCCGTCTTCAAGCCGCAGCTAACCGCATGGAGAGCCGCACCATGTCCACCGACACCCGCACCGATAATTACTAAATCGTAGTCAAATTGTTCGCTCACGCCGCTATATCCTCTTTGATCTGTGACTCTCTATTCTCGCTCCGACCGATCGCCCTTGTAAAGGCTCGGTGGTTAATTTATGCTTTGCTCAAATAATTAGCTTTAGCAGAATGGCTGAGGTCGATCTGAATCTGGCTCAGTTATGTTTAGGGCATGAAGATTGGTTCCGCCAGTTAAAGCTTCAATATTAGATTTAGCTAAAAACTTCAGCAACAGATTGTTGAAAATTAGGTAATAGTGGACTACTCAAAACATCACTACAAAACAACGTCGCCACCAACGGCAACCCATTACTATCCCGCCGGAAAATCTCGATTTGTTGTCTGCGCCAATCGATAATCCAATATTCCTGTACGCCTCTAATTGCGTAGAGTTTGCGCTTCACCTCTCTGTCGCGTCGCTCATTGTCAGTACCTGCTGATAGCACCTCTACTACCAGTTCTGGGGCGGCTAAAAGATGTCCAGATTCATCCAGAACTCGTGCTAATCTGCCGTTACTAATCCACACTAAATCTGGAATCACATTATCATCATCAGTGAATATCACGCCTGGAGCTACTGAGACTCTACCTAAACCACTCGATCGAGACCATGTTACCAGAGCGACTGATAAATTTAAGATAGCATTTTGATGATCCCAGTGAGGTGCGCGAGTCACGAGTAATTCTCCATCAATAATTTCATAGCGATTACCGTTATCGGGTAATAGCTCTAGATCGGCGGATTGCCAACGGGTGGATTGGTGCATTTTAGTCAGCCTCCAGCAATTACTTCTATTTTGACATATTCGGTTAGGAGATTGAAGATCGATTCTCTTCCAGAGACGCTATGCGAACGAATCTGTCAGAATTTTGGGAGATCGTTGGCAAAGCCTCTGCGGAAGCAGAGTCACCACACAGAAGCCGCTATGATGGAGTTAACTGAAAATTGCGATTTTAACTTGGAGATATTTTAGACAAGCATGGCAGAATTTATTAAAGATGAAGCAGAATTTGATACACTTTTAGCTGAAGGCAAGGTATTAGTTATCGACTGTACAGCTACTTGGTGCGGCCCGTGTAAATTAGTAGCTCCATTAATCGATCGATTGGCTATAGAATATGGCGATCGCGCTCAAGTATTTAAACTAGATATTGATGCAAATAAGGCGTTCCCCAAACGATTTGGAATCCGCAGTATTCCAGCCGTAATATTTTTCAAGGCAGGTGAAAAAGTCGAAATCATCGTTGGTGTAAAAGCCTATGAAGAATTTAGTGCAGCAGTCGAAAGATTGTTAGTTTAGGAATAATGATTAAATAAGATCCATAATTACTCTCATCTCAAGCTCAAGTAGGGGCAATTCATGAATTGCCCCTACTTGAGCAATCGTCTAAAAGCTATCATTTATCCACGATCATTAGTTTTAATTAGTAGCAATCTGAGCAATAATTTTGGGATTGCGATCCGATCATGAAATATGGTATTGGCTGACGAGGGGAATATAATAGAGATAGACCAGATCGCACCTCCTCGCTCAGGGCGGAAAGTTACAGCCCTCGCCCCTCCCCATTGCTATGAATTCTGACGTTAAATTTCAAGATAGTTTTGATATCATCGTTGTCGGTGCTGGACATGCAGGCTGTGAAGCCGCACTAGCTGCCGCCCGCTTAGGCTGCCGCACGCTGTTACTCACCCTTACTTTAGACAAAATCGGTTGGCAACCTTGCAATCCCGCCGTCGGTGGCCCCGCCAAGTCCCAGCTCACCCATGAAATCGACGCGCTGGGCGGTGAAATTGGCAAAATGGCCGATCGCACCTATTTGCAGAAGCGAGTCTTGAACGATACCAGAGGCCCCGCTGTGTGGGCATTACGCGCTCAGACTGACAAGCGCGAATATGCGGCGGTGATGAAGAATATTGTGGAGAATCAGGAGAATCTCAGCATTCGAGAAGGAATGGTGACGGATTTGGTGCTGGATGCAAATAATAAGGTGATTGGTGTTGAGACTTATTTTGGTGGCGCGTTTGCATGTCAAGCGGTAATTTTGACTACGGGGACATTCCTGGGTGGGACAATTTGGGTTGGTAATAAATCAATGTCGGCGGGACGTGCGGGGGAGTTTGCGGCGACAGGATTGACGGAAACTTTGCACCGTCTGGGATTTGAAACTGGACGGCTGAAAACGGGTACGCCAGCGCGGGTGGATAAGCGATCTGTCGATTATAGTAAGATGGAACCACAGCCTGGGGACGAGCGGGTGCGCTGGTTTAGTTTCGATCCTGAGGTGTGGGTAGAGAAGGAGCAGATTCCTTGTCATCTAACGCGCACGACTTTGGCGACTCATCAGTTGATTCGCGACAATCTCCATCTGTCTCCAGTATATGGCGGTTGGGTCGATTCCAAGGGGCCACGTTATTGTCCGAGTATTGAGGATAAAATCGTCCGGTTTGCCGACAAGGAAAGTCACCAGATTTTTATCGAACCCGAAGGGCGAGATATTCCTGAGTTGTATATTCAGGGCTTTTCGACTGGACTCCCCGAAAGTCTCCAGGTAGAAATGTTACGCACGCTGATTGGGATGGAAAATTGCGTGATGTTGCGTCCAGCTTATGCGGTGGATTATGACTATATCCCTGCGACTCAATGTTATCCCACGTTGATGACGAAGAAAATTGAGGGGCTATTTTGTGCGGGACAGGTAAATGGTACCACTGGCTATGAAGAAGCTGCTGGACAGGGATTTGTGGCGGGGGTAAATGCGGCGCGATTTGTCAATCATCAGGAGATGATTGTCTTCCCTCGCGAACAGAGTTATTTGGGCACATTAATCGACGATTTGTGTACCAAAGATTTGCGCGAACCTTATCGAATGCTGACTAGTCGATCGGAATATCGGTTATTATTGCGATCGGATAATGCCGATCAACGTTTGACTCCCTTAGGACGAGAAATCGGCCTGATTGACGACAGACGGTGGGAGTTATTTACCAGCAAGCAGGCAAATATTATTGCTGAAAAAGTCCGACTCGAAAAGACGAGAGTGCGCGAGTTAGATCCGATTGGTAAAGGAATTACAGCCGCAACTGGAGAAGTAATTAATGGCTCGATTACTCTAGCCGAACTTTTGCGTCGTCCTGGTTTTCACTATCCAAGTTTGACTGAATTTAAACTCGGAGACGATAATCTCAAACTCGCTGAGAAAGAAGGTGCCGAAATTGAGATTAAATACGCCGGATATCTCAATCGTCAACAACACCAAATCGACCAAGTAAGTAAACAGTCTAATCGGAAACTACCTGGAAATATTGATTATAGTTCGATCGAGACCCTCTCCAAAGAGTCGCGAGAAAAGCTAACCAAAGTTCTACCCGCCACCATCGGACAAGCTACCCGTATCGGTGGGGTGAATCCAGCCGATATCAACGCACTATTGATTTGGCTGGAAGTACAAAATCGCCGAAAAACTCTCAGCAATTGATTGTCAAGAGATTGATTCGTTAATCGGGAATCGATCGATCAATTGTATTGCCCGCCTAGCATTTGCTTGCAAAGCATCGCTAGCATGAGGTACATAGGGAATCTGCGACAATAGATCCACCGTGCGTCGCAACATTCGCACGATATCGCCCTCATCGAGACTGGTATTACTACACAACTCCGTCCAGGTTAGCCCCAACGCCCAATGTTCGACGATGCCTACCAGCTCGTATTCCATCCAAACGGGGAGAGCCACCTGATAGCGGCGTTGAATTTGGAATAGTTGTCTGCGTGTACCGCGCAAGGCACTCAGTGTCATCACCACCTCATCGGCTGGCTCGTAATTCGTCCAGGTATCGGGGCGGGGTGTTTCGGATACTAGGGCACAGATTACCGCTGCTAAATGGTGCGGATCTAAAGCATCTAAATAACCAGACATCAGCGCGAGGGCAATCCATAGCTCATTATCCCCGCGAATTGCGGCAGCGGCTTCACCAATTCGGGTTGGTAATACCCCTTGCAAACCATTGACTTGACGCAATACTTCAATCAGATTGAGAAATTCTTGCCAATGTCGATCGAGTTGCAATTGCAGTGTATCCTGGAGTTCTTTAATCTCTTCTTCTAGTACGAATTGACGGCGATAGCGTTTGAGTAAGGTGGCTGGATTTCCGGCTTCCCAGATGGGATGATTTTCGAGCTTTGATTTCAGCTCGGTGACGACTTTGATTTGGGCGGTTAATTCAGTCGTCGCTTCTGGTTCGACAGTAGGAATGCTCTGGGCAATTTCGGCGGTTAGGCTCATTCCCTTGCGAACTTGTCCTGGTTTTAAGGGCATATCCGCAGGTGGGAGTAGGGAAACAATGGGGGAGACGCGCTGTTTGCCTGTATAGTCAGACCAATGTTTGTGGACGGCGACGACATCTTGATGATTGACGACGTACCAGCGGTTATCTTGTCCTAGACAGACTAATGCGGGTTTGTAGCCAGATCCGGCGATTTTGCTGACTAATACAGCGGGCAGGGGTGTGGCGACGGGGACATGTTTACCTTTGAGACTGAGAATTGTGCCTGGTAAGGCTGCTGGTAGTAGTTTGCTAACTTGTCCGGTGTGGATTTGTTCGGTGTAGAGTTGGATATTTTTGAGCTGGTTTTGGTCTAGTTTCAGTTGGGAATGGGCTGTTTCATAGTCGGCTAAGACATCACCATCGACTTTCCCCAGGGTTTCTTGAAGCTGGCTCAATTCCCGCTTGATGTCATTAATACTCTGCTGTTGGGGTTGGAGGTGGAGGGTTTTGGTAAACTGGCCGAAACTACGTTCGACTAGTTCCCTAGCTTCTTCCAGAGTATGAGTTTGGAGTAGATTTAATACCATCCCATAGGTAGGTGTAAATTGACTCACTAGCGGATCTGGTGCTGATGTTGCAAAATCACTTGCTTCCTTCGCGCCTTCAAATCTGGTCTGAGTAGCCACCACATAGCCCACCACGTCCTTACCCCGTCGTCCGGCACGTCCAGCCATTTGCAGAAATTCGGAGGCGGTCAGGAGCCGATGTCCTTGGTCTGTGCGTTTGGAGAGACTAGAAATTACGGTGGTTCGGGCGGGCATATTAATCCCTGCTGCCAGGGTTTCGGTGGCGAAGACGACTTTGATCAAGCCCTGGGTAAATAGTTCTTCAACGAGCACTTTCCACGCTGGTAAAATTCCGGCGTGGTGAGCGGCAACGCCTTTGTACAATGGTTCTACTTGTCCAGCTCGCGCAGCTTCGGGATTTTTGTCGAGGAATTCATCGATGCGGATCTTGAGCCGCGCTGATTCTTCTGGATTAACTAGTCGGAGTGTGGACATTTCCGCTACTGCTTTATCACAGCCGCGCCGACTGAAGATAAAGTAAATCGCGGGTAACATTTCTCGCTCGGCGAGTTTGCTCACGACAAAGCCGATACTGGGGATATCTTCCTGCTTTCTACTTCCAGGTGGACGATGGGATTTGAGTTTGGGATTGAGTTTGGCGGTATTTGGATCTAGTAGTGGCGCGATTCCTTTGGGGCTGACGAAGTGAAATTCTAAGGGAACTGGGCGATAATCAGAATAGATCAGATCGGTCGGCCCGTGAACTAGACTAATCCAATCGGTGAGTTGCTTACTATTGGCGACGGTGGCAGAGAGTCCGACGAGTTGAATGTGGGGAGGGCAATAGATAATTGACTCTTCCCATACTGTACCGCGCTGCTTGTCATTCATATAGTGACACTCATCCAGCACCACGGCTTCGACACCCATCATCGAAGTACCGACTTCGCCGATGCGAGTACCATAGAGCATATTCCGAAAGATTTCCGTCGTCATGACGACGACTAGGGCATCGCGGTTGATGGAGATATCACCCGTGAGCAAGCCCACATTCTCTTCACCAAATTCAGCCTTAAAGTCGCGGAATTTTTGATTGGATAAAGCTTTAAGTGGGGTAGTGTAAAATACTCTGCGCCCTTGTCGAATGGCTCGATGGATCGCATATTCACCGATGAGAGTTTTTCCTGAACCAGTTGGGGCGCAGACTACAACCGATCTGCCTAAGTTGAGCGAGTCCACCGCCTGAAGCTGAAACTTGTCGAGAGGGAATGGAAAAATCTCTTGTAGTAGTGCGGTAGTCGTAGCAGAGGTGGTCATAGCGTTTAACTTTTCAGGCGGTGGCACGAGGCTAGATTGTGGCGGTAGCTACGTCTCGATACCTATAGTATATTCGCAAATCACGATCGCTGTAAGCGCAAAGCGCAGGCTACGCCAACTCGTAGTGTCTCGCAGCGAAATAATTGACGAAGATTTATGCTAATTCAGATCGATCGAATCTGATCGATCAATAAAGTTGAATATATCATCGATCGATCTCTCCTGAAGTCGTGCGATTTTATAGGTTACAATGTCAAGAAAGCTAGACTAACATAATCATTTGTCAGAATCGCAATTCGATTCGATCGTAAAAAAATTGAATATTGGACAAATGCGATCGAGTAAGCTTACTTTCAAATCGATCTAATCGATCGAATTTCTCAAGATGAAATTACGCAGAAGTGTTTTGGCAGTCATCGTTTCAGTCACGATTTGGGTTTGCGTTGCATATGCAAATCCACAATCGGACAACTCGCCCCAAACCATTGCTGCTGTGAATTCTTGGCGATCTGCACCAGACTTGTTAAGTCGTTACAAAGAAGCTAACTTGAGATCTTCCTATGCTAACAAAATCTCATTTGTCGAGCTGTCAACGGCAGTTAAACCTGTCGCAGCACCTGGACGCTCTGGTTTACAAGCTGCACATTGGTTGCATCTGCCTAGCGTTCCCACGATTCATACCACTGACGTACCGCAAAATTGGTGTGGCAAAGAAGCTCTAAATTTCGATCTATATGCCGCCAAAAACCTCGGTGAAATCGTTACGATTGGGGTGGCAAATAATGCCCCAAGCGATCCTCCAAAATTTCATATCAACGATTACTTCTTGGCGAGCATCAAGGTAAATTGGAGCGGCTGGAAAACAATTAGCGTCCCATTGAATTCATTTACAATGGTACGCAGATCGAATGGTTGGAAACCAGAAACGCCATTCAGTTGCGGACAGGATTCAAGTATCGGCTGGAATCGAGTATCTGGACTGTATTTATTTAGCAAGATTTTTAATTATCAACCGCACCCAAACAGCGAGTTTTATATTGGCAAAGTGTCCTTGGGAAAATCAATCGAAAAAGTACCATTGATCGTTAGTTTTGGAGACTACCCATTGCAGTATAAATCATCGGAAACGGAGATTAAAGGCGTTGAAGGGGAACTCTTCAACCCTACCAGCCCTCTCTCGCGCTGGTGGAATCATCAAGCTCCAGAAATTAAGACTGACACACCGCTGGAACTCCCGTTCCGGCTTGGTGCTTATTTCCGCCACGAACGCGCTCTGCTTGACTATTTTCCGCGTTATGAGCCTGGGTATGTTAATTTTACAGCCCAAGGTGTCCCGACGATATTTGCTGGCGGTAATGCGATCCAGTACGCGCCCCACGGTGGCAAATGGCAAGTCATCAACCTTGCCGACACCATTACCAGATATGCCAAGGAGAAGCTGGGCTATCGCCAAATTTCGATGCATAGCGGCGGGGATGATGTGTATGCCGTGTATGGATTACCAATCCTCAATTTGGATAAAAACGATCCGATTTCTCTGCGGGGATTGCCGACATATATTACGAAATACAATCGTCAAAGCCATAAATTCTCCACACCTGTATTGGTAGGATATGGCGGGACAAAATCATCCGATGGACATAATTGGGCGGTAATGGCGATCGATAGTAAAGGGATACTGCATGTCATCATCAACGGACATCACGATCCATTTGTCTATACCAAGAGTCTGCGTCCCCACGATATCACAGCCTGGACGAGTCCCCAACAGGTTGGTAACGGAACATCATATCTGGGATTGGTAATCGATCGACAGGATACGTTGTATAGCGTCAGCCGCAACAGCGAAAACGGCTATTATTTCGACTTAGCACTGCATCGTCTCCGCAGTGGTGGTGCCTGGGAAACCAAGCATCTGGTGATGCCATCCCGAAATTATTACCATGTCTGGTTTCATAATCTCAATATCGACCCGCGATCGGGTAAACTCTTTTTGAGCTATCATTCACAATCGATCGAGTTGGAGATATTTGGCGATGATATTGAAATGATGCTCTATCAACGTCCAGATTTTGCACCTCAAACGCTAAATTCAAATGGCAGTGATAAATACGTACCGAGAACGGTAATTCAGGGATCTGGTAGTGGCGGACATGAAACCTACGATGTCCCGTGGGATGAACGGGCGATTTTGACTAGCTCTGATGGTGGTGACAATTGGCGGATGGCATTGAGCAAAGACTTACAAGCACCAGCAGATTGCTCGATAATCGTTCCCAAAAGCTCCGCCAATGCCAACAATGCTGATTTAATTTGTCATTGAGACGAATCGCAAAGTTCAGCGGATAGAGGCTATCCGGCTGTTTGTTACAATTGAACTACAGGGTAATGTGCTTCTCGTTCGTAGGTATACATATCGCTAAACTTCCGCAATTGTCCTTCCGATAACAGAATTTCTTGGGGATGGTCGAGCCAATGCATATTATACTCTTGTAGAGTATTGCTCAAGCGAACGCGATCGACTTCCTGTTTGACATTCGCAAAATAGGCTAACGTCGTATGCGCAGTAAAATAGTACTGCTGTTCGATACCTAGCGAAATCAAACTAGAACTCTGATAAATCGCCCGTCGGAAAGCGATAATTCGGTTATAACTATACTCATCCTTAGGTACCAAGCTTACCTCGATCGCACGTGGCCGGACAGTTAAACCCATCACTTGCCAACGAATTGGTTGAGTTTCAGCGATCGAATTCTGATATATTTTGAAACTATCTTCGATTCGATCGAATAATTTACTCTCAAAGTCAGGATTGGCATCAGTCGCCATCTGATAAGCACTATCCCAAATCAAGTCAGCTAATGTGAAGTGAAAACTAGCTGGATCTACTAAAACTAATAAATCTGGCTCCAAGTGTTTGAGTAGATGTTGCTGACATGCAGCCAAATCTGCATAAACTCCAGCATTTGCCGGATCTGCCGCTCCTGGTGGTGTAATCACCGAGTACCCAGGAAATGCCACTGGCTCCCGACTACCATCCGCCGTCAACCTGAACTTAGGTGATTCTTGGATATTTTTGACCTGAGACTCGTATGTGGCGGGTAGGGTCATTTTTGCCACGCGGTTGAGATAAGTGTGATAGGACTCGTCCACTCGCGATCGCCTCCTTGCCTTTACTATTTATGAACATTGCATTGACATACCTCCTCTTCCTAAAGGAGAGAGGATTCCTTAACGCTTCGCAGATCGATGCTTGTAAACAAGTCTTACCCAATCTCCACGCTCGTTTTGAGTCTCCCAATGCCCTATGGCGACTTTCTTTTTTTGACATACAAGCGAATACTTGTTTTGCTTCCAGGTTGGATCGTCCATTGCCTTTTAGCCGTCTCATATTTTGCTCTCAATCCGCCTATTTCAGGATGTAAGTATCGAGCCTAGAGATCGTGTTTACATTCTAGCACTATCCTTAGCGCATACGACTTAACTAACGTTTGCGCATGTAAAGCCGTCGTGAACGACGGGGTTTTTACCTGATAATGTTACTTACCTAAATACATATACAACTATTTTCTTGGTCTGCGATAGTAGGTTTTTGCAATTCTTGATATTAGGGGATAGGGGATAGGGGATAGGGGATAGGGGATAGGGGATAGGGGATAGGGGATAGGGGAACTTTAGTTTTCAGAAAAGTTTTTGATCTCTAATTCCTAATCCCTAATCCCTAATCCCTATCCCCTAATCCTCGGCAATCGATTCTTAAAGCCACAAAGAATTTCCCAGGAGATGGTACCTAGTTGATTTGCCCAATCGTCGGCGGTAATCTGGACAGATCCATCTCGTCCTAAAATTGTGACGATCTCGCCTACCTGAAGATCGGGAATCTGACTGACATCGATCATAATCCGATCCATCGTAATCGAGCCAATTTGGGGCACTAATTGACCTCTAATTGACACCTGCATTTGATTCGACAATCGACGGGGAATGCCGTCAGCATAGCCAATATCCACAACTGCTAACCGGATATCTCGATCGGCGATAAACCGATAACCATAACTCACTCCCGTCCCCGCCGCAATCTCTTTGATTTGATTGACTCTGGCTCTGACACTCAAGACTGGTTGAAGATCGATTTTAGCTTGCAAATGCGGTGCTGGGCAAAGTCCGTATAAGATTAATCCTGGTCGAACTAACTGGTAGTGTAATCGATCGCTAACCAATATCCCCGCCGAATTTGCCAGATGGAGCAGGGGCAGTGCATGTCCCGCCGCACCAATTGCTGCGACTGCTTGCCCAAATCTGTCGAGTTGCATCTCCATTACGGTTCGATCGATCTCATCAGCAGTGGCTAGATGAGAGTACAAGCCGCCAATTTCCAGGTACGGTAGACTTTTGACCTGACTGAAAAAATCGATAGCTTGTTGCCAATCTGTCCCCAATCTAGACATACCTGTATCGAGCTTGAGGTGAATGATTAAAGGTTCGCTGGGTTGTAATGTAGCGATCGCTTTTGAGACTACAGTTGCTTGTTCGACGGTGCAGATGGTTGGAGTTAGTCCCCATTTAACAATTGCCTGTACTTGTACCTCACTATTTACGCCACCCAGAATCAAAATCGGTGCGACGATTCCGGCGGTTCGGAGTTCGATCCCTTCTGTCACCGTTGCCACCGCCAGCCACTCCACACCTTCAGCGATCACAGTGCGGGCAATATCGATCGATCCATGTCCATAGGCATCGGCTTTAACTACTGCCATCATGCTAATATCGGCAGCTAATAAGCTCTTAATCTGGCGGACATTATGCGCCAATGCCGATAAATCAATTTCTACCCAGGCGCGTTGCTGTTCCCAATCGATCGCAGAATTCATCAAATCTCTAGTAATGTAATTAAAGTCGCGTTGCTGAATTTAGGGATGATTCATCATTTTTGCAACAAACAATTATCCTTCTCTCCAATCTCCAATCTCCAATCTCCAATCTCCAATCTCCAATCTCCAATCTCCAATCTCCAATCTCCAATCTCCAATCTCCAATCTCTAGTTTGTGTTAACATCTGAGCAAATAGGTCTCAAATTCTCAAAGCAGACATGAGCAAAGTGCTGGTGTTAAATGCTTCCTACGAGCCGCTCAACATTACTGGTTGGCGACGTGCGGCGATCTTGATGCTCAAAGGGAAGGCAGAATCGATCGAACATAATGGCAAATATTTGCACCGCGACTTTCCACTCCCGACGGTGATTCGACTGCGACACTATGTCACCGTACCATATCGAGAAATACCCCTCACCCGTCGCAATATTCTCAACCGAGACAATCATACTTGTCAATACTGCGGTTGCAAAGGTGACGATCTAACCCTAGACCATATTATCCCTCGATCGCGTGGCGGTGGAGCCAGTTGGGAAAATTTAATCACCGCTTGTATGCGGTGCAATGTCAAAAAAGGCAGCCGCACTCCCAAGGAAGCTAATTTATATCTCCCACATCAACCGCGCCGACCTCATAGCAGTCTACACTACGAGGTCGCCAGTCATGTCAATAATGGCTCTCACGCTGAGTGGCGGAAATACATCATTGGCATCTAAGATTTCAACTTTGCTTATCTACATCTTACAGAAACCTGCCACACCAGTCCAAATTGCTCAGATGCTTCAAGCCAATCGCTTCTACATTAAAACAGTAGTAGATATTCACCATCAAATCCAAAAATAGTTGAAGCGACACAAATCAAATTTGGTTAGCATCTAAAAAATCTGAAAGACAATCACCAGGAATAGCATCATTACTAAATTTAGTTGTTGAGGATCGATCGTGACGATCGATCAATTTAGTGGGCAAAATTCAAATATTCGTTGATTCTAGATTAAGGCTATATCCCCGACTTCTTTAAGAAGTCGGGGATATGTCCTCGCTAAAAAACCCAACATCAATCAAGATGTTGGGTTTTTGAAAATAAAAGGGCTATAACCTATACAGACTATACAGGTGATAACGTCCGACGTTTGCTGACCATTTGGAAGGTTTCGATGATGTCACCTTGCTCCCAACCGTTGAACTTGTCTAAGCGGATACCGCATTCAAAGCCAGAATTGACTTCGCGCACGTCATCTTTGACCCGTTTGAGGGAATCGAGTGTGCCTGTGAACACCACTTGATTCTTGCGTTGAACGCGGATGCTACAGTTACGGAGAGCCTTACCTGTGAGCACATAACATCCGGCGATATTGCCACGTCCGGCTTGGAATACAGCCCGGACTTCGACTTGACCGAGGGGTTCTTCGACTTGTTCGGGGTCGAGCAGTCCTTCCATTGCGTCTTGAATGTCACTCAGGAGGGCGTAGATGATGTTGTATTCACGCACATCGACTCCGGCATCATCTGAGGCAGAACGGGCACCACTAGCGAGGGTGGTGTTGAAGCCGATAATTACGGCACCACTGGCTGCGGCGAGATCTACGTCGGTTTCGGTGATTTCACCTGCTGCGGAGAAGAGGACGCGAACTTGAACTTCGTTTTGCGGTAATTGACGGAGCGAACCGAGGATTGCTTCGACGGAACCTTGAACGTCGGCTTTGAGAATCAGGTTGAGTTCTTTGAGTTCTCCTTCCTGTGCTTTGGCTGACAAGCTGTTCAGGGTGACGCGACGGGAAGCCATCATCTGTTGGAGACGTGAATCACGGCGTTCGCCAGAGCGGACACTAGAAATTGCGCGAGCTTCTTTCTCGATGAAGACTTCAAATTCATCACCAGCTTGCGGTACATCACTTAATCCGAGGACTTCGACGGCGAAGGATGGGCCAGCAGCTTCGACGCGGGCAAGTCGGTCATCAACCATTGCCCGAACTTTGCCGAATACGTGTCCAGCAACGAGGGTTTCACCGACGCGGAGGGTACCATTTTGGACTAATAGAGTCGCAACAGGGCCTTTCGCTTTGTCGAGGTGAGCTTCGATGACTGTACCACGAGCGGTTCGGTCAGGATTTGCTTGGAGATCTTCGACATCAGCTACTAGCAAGATCATTTCGAGCAGGGTATCAAGATTTTCACCTTTCAACGCGCTGACTTCGACCATGATGGTGTCACCACCGAGGTCTTCTGCTTGAAGATTGAAGGCGATTAATTCTTGTTTCACACGAGCAGGATTGGCACCTGGTTTGTCGGTTTTGTTGATGGCGACAATAATTGGGACTTCGGCTGCTTGGGCGTGGCGAATTGCTTCGATGGTTTGAGGACGAACACCATCATCAGCCGCAACGACGAGGATGGCGATGTCGGTGACTCGCGCACCCCGCGCTCGCATGGCGGTGAAGGCTTCGTGTCCAGGTGTGTCGAGGAAGACTACCTGTTGAGTAGCTCCTTCGTGGTCGATGTCTACATGGTAAGCACCGATATGTTGGGTAATGCCTCCGGCTTCTCCTTGGGCGACTTTGGTCGATCGAATGGCATCGAGTAAAGTAGTCTTACCATGATCCACGTGTCCCATAATCGTGACGACTGGCGGACGACGTTGGAGTAAGTCAAAGTCGGCGAGGTCGAGCATTTCGGTAACTTTCGTCGCCGCTGCTTGTTCGACACCTGTAATCACGGCGACTTCCATTTCTTCGGCTACCATTGTCGCGGTACCGACATCGAGAATCTGGGTGACGCTAATGGCGATCCCTTTGAAGAAGAGCTGTTTAACGATTTCAGTTTCCGGTACGAGCAGCATTTCAGCTAAATCGCGGACGGTGATACTGCCCATCAGGGTAATCGATTCGGGCTTCTCAACCGTATTTTTCTGTTCGCCGCGTTTGTTATTATTACCACGCTCTTTGGTTTGTTGGTCGCCTTTCATGACAGGCTTCTTGCGCTGCGCCGGAACCGCTGGAGGTCGGACTCCTCCGCCAGTACCGATCTTCTGTTTTGCAGGTCTGGCGATCGATAAGCTTACAATTGTTTCAGTTTCATTATTGCTACCGTCGCCGTCATCATCATCATCGTCATCATCAATGACAACTGTTTTAACGCGCTTACCTTTAGCTTGAACTTTCGCCTTAGCGGTTTCGATTTCTTCCTCTTCTTTGCTCCAACCTTTGCCCTTATTAACTACAGGCTTTCTCGGTGATGGGCGTTTGAGTTCGAGATCGACTCCAGTTGTTGGCGTATTATCATCCTTGTCTCCAGGCGTACCATCTTTATTTGGCGCACCAGGTCGAGTTGGGCCGCTACCTTGGGGTTTGATTTGAACGATCCGCGCTGGGGGACGGTTTAATGGTGGTGCTGCATTTTCAGCTTTAGCGACAGGACGGCGGACTACTCCGGTACTAGGAGCGGATGGCGCACCAACTGCGGGTCTGCTAGCAGGCTCAACTCTGATAATTTGAGACTTGGGAATAGGTTTGCTCGGAGCAGCAGGTCTGGGTACAGAAGCTGTGTTGCTATCTAAATTCGCGGGAGCGGCTGAGTCACCTGTGCCACTGGGACGGGCAGGAGGCCCCGACAATTGAGGTTTTGGAGCTGGAGGAGCAACGGGCGCAGCAGCTCTGGCTACGCGAGGCGTTACGCCGCCTTCTGCGGTATTTTCTGCCCGTTTAGGAGCTTCACCAACTGGGGTCGGACGCACGACTGGACGACTAGGGCTAGGCGATGGTGTCGCTGCTTGTCGTTGTGGTGGTTGGGCTGCAACTGGTGGTTGCGGCATCAGGGATGGCTTAGTTGGGCTATCCGCTTTGGGTTTGATCTGCAAGATTTGGGCTTTGGCTTCGGTTGGTCGCTGCGGTGCTGCTGCGGGAGCGGTAGTAGCTCTAGCTGCTTCGCTTTTTGGCGCAGTAGTAGCTCTAACTGCTTCGCTTTTTGGCGCAGTAGTAGCTCTAACTACTTCACTTTTGGGCGCAGTTGGAGCTACCACTTTTTCAGGCTCAACCTGGGCTAGTGGCGTTTTTTGTCGATCGGGAAACTTTGTATTCGCTGCTGCGGTAATTTGTGCTGATTCTGCTTCTGAGATACTGCTACTGTGGCTTTTGACCACAATATTCAAGTCCTCACAAATTCCCAAGATGTCCTTATTTTCCAAGTTTAAATCCTTTGACAGTTCGTAAATTCTGACTTTGCCGTTGTTCATCCACTATGTCCCTATTTATAAAAATGATCGAGCGTCTAGATCTATGACTTGTTGGCAAGACCATATTTTTTATCTATCCGGTATTAATTTTTTGTTTAGAATTTTATATATTGATGAAAGCTATTACCTGGTAGTGGGTTCCTCACACCGTAGCTCGGCTACTAAGTGCTGGCGATTACCCCCATCCGCTGTTACACAGTCTTGTTTGACATAATCGGTATTACCAAATCGCCAACGGGGAATCATTCTATATTGTTACACCAATTTGCCATTATTGGCGAGTCCGATCGACAATTTGTGATAGTGTGATAGGTTTAGAGTTTAGTTGACAGTTGATAGCTGAGAAAGTGTCTCCCAGTCTCCCATCTCCCATCTCCCATCTATCCTAATGAGCAAAGTATATATTGTCGGTGCAGGACCTGGGGATATTGGTTATTTGACGGTGCGGGCGCGAGAAATTTTGACTCAGGCGCAGGTGTTGATATATGATGCTTTGGTCGATCGACAGCTACTCAGTTTAGTCCCGAATAATTGCGTGTTAGTTGATGTCGGGAAGCGGGGCGGGAAGCCGAGTATGCTTCAGGCGGAGATCGATTTATTGTTGGTAGAATATGCCCAAACCAGACAGGTAGTAGTTCGGCTCAAAAGTGGCGATCCGTTTATCTTTGGGCGGGTAACTGCGGAGCTGGATGCGTTGAGGGCGGCGGATTGTGAGTATGAGGTGGTACCAGGTTTATCGACGGCTTTAGTCGCGCCGTTATTGGCGGGGATTCCGCTGACTGATCCGGTATTGAGTCGGGGGTTTGCGGTGGTGACGGCGCATCTTCCTGATGATTTGGATTGGGATGCTTTGGCGCGGATGCCGACGGTGGTAATTTTGATGGGGGCGAGACAGTTTGGCGAAATAGTGACCCAATTATTAAAGCATGATCGATCTGCCAATACACCGATCGCGATTATTCAGTGGGCGGGAACTCCTCAGCAACAAGTCTGGGTGTCAGATTTAGGATCTGTAGTGGCTGAAACGGCTGGAGTAGAGCTATCACCAGCGGTAATAGTTGTCGGACAAGTGGTAAGATTGCGAGAATATCTAATGTGTCAGGTGTCAAATTCTACGTTCCTTGGGGGTAAAACTGTCCTTGTGACCCGTGCTAGTGGACAGGCGAGTGCATTTAGTGAAATGTTGCGATCGCGTGGCGCACAAGTCTTAGAAATGCCCACTTTAGAAATTGTGCCGCCGAGTAGTTGGGTGGAACTCGATCGAGAAATCGACAGATTAAATGATTTTGACTGGTTGATTCTGACTTCGACAAATGCCGTGGATGCCTTCTTTTCACGACTTCAACAAGCGGGTAAAGATAGTCGCGCTCTAGCGGGAATTAAAATCGCCGTAGTCGGTCAAAAAACAGCCCAATCCCTCGAACAACATGGGATTAAACCTGACTTGATCCCGCCTGCTTTTATCGCTGATGCTTTAGTTAGTAACTTCCCCGAATCTCCGGCTGGTAAAAGAATTTTATTTCCCCGTGTCGAGACAGGTGGAAGAGAAGTATTAGTCAAAGAACTTACCAATTTAGGCTCGATTATCGTCGAGGTAGCGGCTTATCAATCTCAATGTCCAGTATCGATCGATCCCAGTGTATCAGTCGCACTGCAACAGCAACAGATTGATATTATCACCTTCGCTAGTTCCAAAACTGTCAAACATTTCTGTCAGCTCATTGGCACTAGTTTATCATTAGGTTGGCAAGAAAAAGTGTGTATTGCCTCGATCGGTCCTCAGACTTCGGCTACCTGTAAAGAGTTGTTAGGTAAAGTGGATATTGAAGCGACTGAATATACTTTACCTGGTTTAGTTGCGGCGTTAGAATTAGGTATTGTAAACAGTCAATTGAATCAGAATTAAATTAAGATCGGAATTTTCGATAGCTATCTTACTGGTAGGGGCAATTCATGAATTGCCCCTACCAGTAAGATAGCTATGGAGAACGATTACAGCTATTTCTGGACGACAATTGATTCTGGCTTGAGGTAATCCAGTTGTGCCCACACCGGAGCTAACATATAGTTGCGTTCCACCGACAGTATAATGCCCGCTAATATATTTCTTTGCCAATAGAGCTGTTACTCTAGGTAAGAAGGGAATTACGATTTGTCCGCCGTGGGAATGTCCTGAAAGTTGCAATCCAAATAAATTTGTAGCTGCTGCGGTATCTACGAAATCTGGTTCGTGAGCAAGTAAAATATTAGTGCCAGTTTCAGGTAATTGGGAAATCGTCAGGGGGAGATTTGCTCGCTCATAATAGATATCATCAACTCCGGCAATATTTAATTTATTACCATCCCTATCGATCGAATATACGGCATTATTTAAGAAGTTAACATGAGCATTGGTAAAAGCACGTTCAAGCGGGATGTTATAATCTTCTTCTCGATCGTGATTGCCCATAATTGAAACTACGCCATCAGGTGCTTTAAGCTGACTAAAAGCATTGGTAAGCATTGATTCAGCCTTTTCAGCACCATCGGTGATATAGTCACCAGTTAGCGCAATTAGATCTGGATGCTGTTGATTAGTAATGTTAGCAACATTTTCTAATTGTTGACGATCCATGATACCCGATCGAGCATGAATATCGCTCAGTTGAACTATTTTATACCCTTCAAATACGGGGTTCAATCCGGCGATGGTGATGTCGATTGTTTTGATGTCAAACCAGCGGGGTTCTACCCCACGCGCATACACGCTGGTAGCAAATAAAATCGCGATTGCGACTAGCAAAAATTTAATTGATTTGTGCAGTACTCTTCGCAAACGCTTGATCATCATGCTTGTTGTGATTGTTGATATATCTATTATTCCCAGTTAGTTTAAATTAATTACCATCACAAAAACAGATAGGGGCAATTGATCAATTGCCCCTATCTGGTTTGGGAAGAGTTGGAATAATGGAAAATCTCGATTTTAGTTTTTAAAAAGGAATTTTATCGATGTCTTCACCTTCAAAGTTTGGGGCTTCATTTCGTGGTGCGCTGGGAGTTTTGGCACTACTAGCTGGTGGCTCACTGGGGGTAGCTGCACTCATTGATGTCACGGGTGCAGTCGAATCAGTAGCCATGACGTGATAGAGGCGATTGGCAACTAGTCGAGCACGTTTTTCCTTGTAGCCATCGCGTTCGATCGTATTCATCTCTAGCCGACCTTCGATCGCGATTTTATCACCTTGCTTATAATTTTCCTTCATTTCGGTCGCTAAATTTCCCCAACCGACAACTTCGATGGTGGGATGTCTATCGTCGGGGCGATTTCCTGGTGGTGGCGCGAATTGAACAAACATATCAGCTACCGCCATCTGATTATCGGCGGTGTAACGCAATTCGGGATTTTTGATGATCTCCGCCATTAAAATGCAACTATTCATCGGTTAGGTATTGATAAAGATTGAGGATCTGAACTATTGCACCAAGCAATATTCAAAAGGCATAGTTATATTTTAGTATATAAATACTGTGGTGCAACTATATTTTGCAGCGATTGAAACATTTCGGCATTGATGGGTTCAACGCTCTGAGTCTGGAAGATATTGGAACTACTAGGCAGGATATTTACCCGACTAATAAAATTCGTGACAAAAGAATTGGCTGGATTGTCGTAGATTGCGGCAGGAGTGCCGATTTGTTCGATTCTTCCTTCGTTCATGATGACGATGGTATCCGCGACTTGCATGGCTTCTGATTGATCGTGGGTGACGAAGATCGTGGTAACGTGAGATCGCTCGTGGAGCCGACGCAGCCAACCGCGCAAATCTTTGCGGACTCTAGTATCTAAGGCTCCAAATGGCTCGTCGAGGAGGAGTAGTTGGGGTTTGATGGCTAAAGCTCTGGCGAGAGCTACTCTTTGCTGTTGTCCACCAGAAAGTTGAGCGGGATATTGATCGCCAAAATCAGCTAGTTGAATTAAGTCTAGCAGTTCTTCTACTTTAGTTGTAATCTTGGCAGTTGCTGTCGATCGAACCTCCAATCCAAAAGCGATATTTTGACGGATTGTGAGATGTTTGAACAGGGCATAATCCTGGAAGACAAAGCCGATATTCCGTGTCTGAACGCTCTGCTGGCTGGCATCTTTCCCCGCTAGCCAAATTCGACCGCGATCGATTTTTTCCAGTCCCGAAATCAGTCTGAGCAGGGTCGATTTACCAGAGCCAGATGGCCCTAGTAGTGCAACCAAAGAGCCAGAACCGATCTCTAGATTGACTCGATCGACAGCCTTGAAACCATCAAAATATTTGGAGACATTTTCTAATCCAATACCCACATTTTTATCTCGATTTACACAATATTTAATGCGTCAATAGAACTTATTATTTATTACTTATTACTTAATCCCTCTCCCGCCGCAGCATCTAGCAACCACAATAACTCACCTTGCGGCTGAATACCTCTCGATGGATAAGCATTGACATCACCATCTGGTGCAAAAATTGCCGCTAAAGCCGTCTGTTTGCTAGCACCAGAGACGAGGAAGATCGTACTTTGAGCATGATTGATCAGCCCAAAAGTAAAAGTCAGCCGAGGCTGTCCATCCTTATCACCGACAGTTACCAATCGATCGACCACCGATAGAGCTGCTGTATGGGGGAATAAAGACGCTGTGTGCCCATCATCACCCATCCCCAGCAATACAATATCAAAAACTGGAATTGACCCAGCTTCTAGCCCAAAATGAGTGGCGATCTGGCGGTCGTATTCATCTGCGGCTAGTTGGGGTGCGGCTAAATTGGTGGGAATGGGATGAACATTCGCCGCCGGAATTGGCACTAAATCCAGCCAGACTCGTCTAGTCATCCCGTAGTTACTATCGGGATGGGTAGCTGGAACATAGCGTTCGTCACCCCAAAAAATATGGATTCGATCCCACGGTAGATCGGCAAGTGCAAGAGCGGCGTACAATGGTTGCGGAGTCGAACCACCAGAAAGCGCGATCGAGCAAGATTGACGCTGGGCTATTGCCGTTCGCACTCGCTCAATTATCAGTGTATAGGCAGTTTCTACCAATGTCTGTCGATCTGGACAAATACGAACTGCTTGTGTCATAAAAATCGTGATAACAGCTAAACTGAATGATTAGATTTTACCAAACATCAGGGATTTAAACTCCCCTGTTGGCGCAGACGCTCTCCCAGCGCATCGACAAGTCGATTGTCGCGCTTGGTGGGGAATCGCCATCTTGAAGCAACTCTATAAACCCCGTAATCCATCACTACTAATTTAATATGCAACCTACCGTCAGTAGTTTTTTGACCCCACTTGCGCTGAAAACCGCAGGTGCAGTATTGATTCTATCTTCGCTCATCGATCTGGTATTTATGCTCGTCTTCCCGCCAGAAAATTTGGTATTAGAAGGTGGTAGATGGTGGCTTTATGCTACCAGTCAATTAGTCGATCGCGGGCTGTTACCATTGGTTGGTATTGCTTTTATGGTTACGGGTGATTGGATCAAAATTGTTTCGACAGAGGATGGCGGTAATCGCGGGAATATCTGGCGAATCGGCACTTTTGTCCTGGCTAGCTTATTGGGATTGATTTTTGTGTTGATTATTCCGTTTCAATTGAGTACCACCAACGATTTCAAATCCCAAGAGCTAGGGAAGATCGGTAAAGAAGTGACTCAAATCGAAGCAGGTATTAAGAACAACCTCAAACAAATTAACGCTCAAAGCAAGGATAAGCTCAAGGAGCAAATTACCGCTATCGACAAGGAGCTAAAAGGCGGACAAATTCCTCCCGAACGTCTGACAAATCTCCAGATCACTAAGTCTAAGCTAGAATTGCTGCTCAACGATCCCAAAAAATTTGCCCAAGAATCCGAGCAAAATCTTCAACAGTTACAAAAACAAAAGCAAAAAGTCGAAGCTCAAGCTAGTGAAAGAATGTTGAAAACTGGCGTTCGGACTAGTTTAGCAAGTTTCTTGCTGGCAATTGCCTATATTACGATCGGCTGGACTGGTTTGAAGCGAGTGCTGTAGAGGGGATAGGGGATAGGTAATAGGTAATAGGTAATAGGTTCTAAAATTTCACTGTCCCCTATCCACTATCCACTATCCCCGATCCACTGTTCACCAAACCTTTGTATAGTTAAGAGTAGACGTTACAGCAATTGTACTAAAAGTCGGGGATTTGTGTTCCAACATTTCAAGCAAGACTTAAAAAACGATTTAATAGCTGGGTTGCTGGTAGTGATTCCACTCGCTACTACGATCTGGCTGTCAATTAATGTGGCGACATGGGTAGTCAATTTTTTGACTCGCATTCCCAAGCAAATCAATCCTTTTGATGGGTTGCATCCGATTCTGGTGTATGTGCTAAATCTGTTGGTGGGATTGACTGTGCCCTTGATGGCGATCCTACTGATTGGACTGATGGTGCGGAATATTGCAGGTAAGTGGCTGCTGGATGTGGGGGAACAGCTCCTCCAAGCGATTCCACTTGCAGGTGCAGTTTATAAGACGCTCAAACAACTATTGGAAACTGTGCTCAAGGATTCGGGCAATAAGTTTCGACGGGTAGTACTAGTTGAATATCCTCGAAAGGGCATCTGGGCACTTGCTTTTGTGACGGGGACGACGGATAGTGAGATTCAGTCGCAGATGCCGCAGGGGATGTTAAATTTATTTATTCCGACTACTCCTAACCCGACCACTGGTTGGTATGCTGTGGTAGCGGAACAGGATGTGCTGGATTTAACAATGTCGATCGAGGATGCTTTTAAAGTCGTGATTTCTGGTGGGATCGTCAATCCTGGTAATCTAGCAGTAGCGGCTTTGAGTCAAAACTCATCGCCTGTCGTCGATCCCCCAATGGCTAGTATCCTATCTGCCCCTATTATCGATTCTCCAGAGGAGAGGCTCTCGGGACGGGAGGATAATCTATAATTTATAATTCACAGTCGATCGTTCATAATGGATCTTTCTCTGAAGATAGCCGCCCAGATTCAAGAC
Source organism: Chamaesiphon sp. 336R_metabinner_41 (assembly GCA_025359915.1). Taxonomy (GTDB): domain Bacteria; phylum Cyanobacteriota; class Cyanobacteriia; order Cyanobacteriales; family Chamaesiphonaceae; genus Chamaesiphon. The sequence continues at coordinate 33,372 of JANYDE010000110.1, forward strand.
TTTTTTAAGTACGATCTAATTTCGCTCCCACTGGAAATGGCGGGGAAAATTGTTCGGATCGAAGTAAAAATTTCTAACTTAGAACCATTAAGTTGGTTGGGACTACAAAATTCAGATGTCAAAACTTATTGGTCCGATCGTCAAGGTCAGTTTACAATGGCTGGGGTGGGTACATTAGATCTAATTGCTGGAGATAGATCGATCGACTATCCGACTATTTTTGGACAGATAAGACAAAATTTATCACCGCTATTTCCCAATGTTCGCTACTATGGTGGGATTGGCTTCAGTCAGGATCGATCGATCGATCTTGACTGGACATCATTTGGTAATTATCGGTTCATCATCCCGAAGTTTGAGCTGTGGACAGATGGAATAAATACTTTTTTCGCTTGTAATTTTAGATGCGATTTTAGTTCGGAAAAGTTGGATTCGATCCTAGATGAATTAACTCAAATTTATTTCAATTCAGCCGATAGTTTAGCCGCTCTACCATTGCAGATCGCTTTGTCTGCTCCAATACTACGCGATCGAGTAGATACACCCAATCGGATCGAGTGGGAACGAAATATTGATGCTGCACTAGCTAAATTCACCGATTTAGAGCTAGATAAAATTGTCCTCGCCAGACGATCAATTTTCACATTTACTCACGATATTCAGCCCCAATCACTGCTCCAATCGCTCCAACCAAATAATTCTCATAGTTATCATTTCTGCTTTCAAATTAATCCCACCACAGCCTTTGTCGGGACCTCTCCCGAACGACTCTATCATCGTCAAGATCGATTTTTACAAACCGAAGCAATTGCTGGAACTCGTCAGCGGGGAAAATCCCCCCAACTCGATCTCGCATTAAGTGAAGATCTCCGTAATTCACCCAAAGATCGCCATGAACATCAATTAGTCGTCAATAACCTCAAAGCAATCTTAACCGAACTCTGTGATGCAGTGACAATCGATCGAGAATTAACGATCCTCAAACTCAATAAAGTCCAACACCTATACACCCAATGTCATGGTACTCTAAAAGCCGATCTCACCGATGCTGATATCTTGCCCAAACTCCACCCTACACCCGCTGTCGGCGGTTTCCCCCGCCCTCAAGCTCTAAAACTGATCCAAGAACTAGAACCCTTTGAACGGGGCTGGTACGCCGCTCCTGTGGGCTGGGTGGGTGCTGATGATGCCGAATTTGCCGTCGCCATTCGATCTGGTTTAATCGATCGAGATCGACTATTATTATTTGCAGGTGCTGGCATCGTGCGTGGTTCTCAATCAGCCGAAGAATGGGCAGAAATCGAAAACAAAATTCGCCACTTCACAGACTTATTTACCGATTTACCACAGCAGATTTCCGACTTATCGTTGGCTTACTCTCTTCCCAGTGTCAAATTAGATATCTAGAGTGGTTTAGTGGTTTAGTACCAACTAATTTCTTTGACGTAGCTTTGGTTTTTCCCTCGGCTCGACTGAATCGATTTTAGCCTCAATTATCGATCGAATCTCCGCAGGTACGCTGGTAAAAAACTTATATCCAGTTAGCTTTTCTACTTCTTGCACCGAAGTCTGATATTGTTGCCAAGGATCGGATTTTATCCCCTGTTTATTCGGCATAATCACCGCAATCGTGCGGGTATTTTTAGTGACTCCAGCCACGCCAGAATTGGGCGTATCCAATACTAAAATCACTTTCCATGTGACGGCAGGCACGAGGACTTTACCCTGTCCTACAGTCGCTTTTAGACCATTTTTACCAATCCCACCTTGTCCGTATCCGCCGGAAATGATAAATAGTTCTTTGCCAGATCTGACTAATTGACGAGAATAATTTTCTAACTGTACCCACGGGCCTTGATTATTGTCAGGCGACTGTGGGAGAATATTCGTCATCAAAAAGGTTTGAATATTATCCTCAGGAGATCGACTGCGATCTTCCGAATTTGTCATATGACCTCGATCGAATCCACTCCCTGTATAGTCAGCAGACTTGATGTGTTCCCAGCCTGCGGGCAACTCTTGATCTGGTGCAAATTTACCGACGCGGTGAGCATCTCCCAACCAAGATGAATTGAGTTCCCACGATACCCAATTAGGTATCCCCTTATTTTTGGAATAAGAGAGCGCGTACTGAGGACGAGCAATCAGATAATTCTCAGAATTTCCAGGGGAACTAGTCGCTTGAGACGGATTTCCCATCAACAGATTGATATTACCCTTAGTCTCCCCACTCAATGGAAGATCGGGATTTCGACAAGATCCTAAACTAACCGCAATCGTCAAAATCAGGGCGCAAGCTATTTTTCGCACAGTTATCAGCATCTAAATCTTCATTGGCGACTTAATTCCCCTATTCCAGCTCCAAGTCTCCAGCCTAATCCTCTGTCGAGCTAGGAGTATCATTATGATACAGTGCATCCAGTCTCGCGCGAGCATCCTCAACACTGATTGACTTCATAATTAATAGTGGCTCATTCGTAACATTGCCCATATCATCAATCAACTCAGGATGAGGAACTGCACCTGTCCGATAGTTATAGCCCTGAAAATTTGGATTAGTTATCCCCCTCGGCTGCGATGCATCCATGCTAAAACCAATCAAACTACGAATCAGATTTCCGATCGCCAGAAATGCCAAAATGGTGAAGGCAATTAAATAAATTATTTGTAACATGTGACTGTCCTACACAATGAGCGAGAGATGAGAGTAACAACTAGAAGCTCTGCAATATCTGACATCCAGAGATAATCACGTCAATGGATCGCAACCATGGCGTTGAGCAAAGACCTGTGTCTTTAGTTTTATGAGAAATTTACAGCAAACAAAGACGATCTTTACTCTTCTAGTTTAGTCTGTTTCGACTGTCTTAACTGCATAGAGACATGCCAACATTCTGTAACGATTTTATGCCAAGCAACCATTTGGCTCGGCTCGATCCCCGCTTGTCCTTCAACTGCATTGAATAATAGTTTAGCAACACTTACCTCTTGTTGCGCTTGTTTGACTCGATCGAGTAATTCTGATTGGGCAATCGGACTCAAGAAAGCAATCTGCTCGCCTTCTAATAGTTCTCTCGATCGAGTAAACCAATAGTCAAAGTCTACCAGCAATGGCTGAAGAATGGTTTGGAGTAGTTCTTGTTCTGAGGGTTGGGACATAGGTAATGGGTAATAGGTGGGGACTGGGGGACTGGGAGATAGATGGCAGATCGTAGCTTAGATACAACAACGCTCGATTTTTCCTATTCCTTTCCTGGAAAATAGGAATGTGTTCGATACCAACATTCTAGTTGTTTTTTACAATTCTTAATAGAAAAATTTATAATTGGTAGCTAGTAGCAGCATGATGGGTACATTGGAGATTACAGTTGGTTAAACTTTGACTTTTGGATTCGATCGAGAGTATAATAGTACCTATGCACCAAGCTTTTGCTAGTTAAACTAAAGCTAAAATAATTTCACATCCCGTTTGAAATCGAGATATCGAACCTGCTTCGGGCTTTAACTTCCCATTTCAACTTTCACAGTCAAATACATTCTAGATGCGGCAAGTTGTTGCGTTGGGGTTTCAACCCCCTAACCCCTAAACCCTAACCCCCTAACACCTAATTTAATGGCAACCCAAATCACAAATAGCCCAGACAGACAGAAAGCCCTCAACTTAGTCCTTAGCCAAATCGAGAAATCTTTTGGGAAAGGGGCAATTATGCGTCTTGGTGATGCCACGCGGATGCGGGTAGAAACCATTTCGAGCGGCGCAATGACACTGGATATTGCCCTGGGTGGCGGCTTACCAAAAGGTCGAGTCATCGAAATTTATGGTCCCGAAAGTTCTGGTAAAACTACCCTCGCACTCCATGCGATTTCGGAAATCCAAAAAGCGGGTGGAGTCGCCGCTTTTGTAGATGCCGAACATGCTCTAGATCCGACCTATTCTGCTGCTTTAGGTGTAGATATCAATAATCTCCTCGTTTCCCAACCAGACTCAGGCGAAGCCGCCTTAGAAATCGTCGATCAATTAGTTCGTTCTGCGGCTGTCGATATCGTCGTGATTGACTCCGTAGCAGCATTAGTACCCCGCGCCGAAATTGAAGGCGATATGGGCGACTCTCACATGGGTTTACAAGCTCGGTTGATGAGCCAAGCCTTGCGCAAAATTACTGGGAGTATTGCTAAATCTGGCTGTACGGTAATTTTCATCAACCAACTGCGTCAAAAAATTGGTGTTGTCTATGGTAGTCCAGAAACAACTACTGGTGGTACCGCGCTCAAATTCTACGCATCCGTCAGATTGGACATTCGCCGGATTCAAACCCTCAAGCGGGCTAATGATGGTGAATATGGTAATCGCGTTAAAGTCAAAGTTGCTAAGAATAAAGTCGCGCCACCATTCCGTATTGCCGAGTTTGACATCATCTTTGGGAAAGGAATTTCCACTGTCGGTTGTCTGGTAGATCTGGCGGAAGAAACTGGGATCATCACTCGTCGTGGTGCTTGGTATAGCTATAAGGGCGATAATATCGCTCAAGGGCGCGATAACACGGTTAAGTATCTGGAAGAAAAACAGGAACTTGTCGCCGAAGTCCAAAAGCTGGTACTGGATAAGCTCAGTGCTGGTACGCCAGTTTCGGCGAATACGCTCAAACAGGCTGAGGAAGAAGAAGATGACGATTCTGAAACAGAAGAATAAGGAATAAGGATTAAATAAGATCCAGCTTTTATACGAGCACAAAAGTAGGGACAATTTATAAATTGTCCCTACTTTTTTATTGCCCAATCCAATATTACTAAGTAAACTCGTCGTGGTATCACAACCATTTTCTCAAAAATAGTTAAAAATATAATTAAGTCACAGCTAAACATAGACGCTCTTTAAAAATCCGTGAAATTACGGAGATTAAAAAATTAAACTTTTATCTAGTACTGAGGACTAGTAATCTCACTGATGGAATTTAGGTAGATCTGAGATTAAACTTGATGAGTCAGAATAAATCAATATGTTGAATCAAATTAATTGAAATAAACTGTGTTCCGTTTACTGCGATCTAATATCAACTCTTAATTATAAAAGTGAAATGACTATCGTTTTAGAATGCGATCTGAAGCACCATAGTTTACAACTACTGCGAGAATATCAACAAACTGGCAAAGCAAGACTCCGCAACCAGATTGTCGAACTAAACTTGGGACTGGTGCGTAAAGAAGCACACTACTGGACGAGTCAATGTCAAGAAACCTATGACGATTTGCTCCAGGTTGGTAGTATTGGATTGATTGGTGCAATCGATAAATTTGAGATCGAGAAAGGATGTGCTTTTAGTACCTTTGCGATACCCTATATTCGGGGAGAAATTCAGCACTATCTCCGCGACAAGAGTTCGGTCTTGAAAATGCCCCGTCGCTGGTTTGCAATTGTTCAACAAGCAAGCGGCATCACCAAGGATCTTCAAATCAAACATCAGCGTTCCCCCACGGAAGCCGAAATAGCCGGAGCACTGGATATTCCTGTCGCTGAATGGCAAGAAATCAAAATGGCATACCAAAATCGGCAGCCAATGAGTTTGGATTGTCCGATGGGCACTGATGAGGATGCTAGTAATCTAGCAGATTTATTACCCGATCGACATTATCAGAGTTTTCAACTCTATCAGGAAGATCGGTTGCGCGTTCAACAGAGTTTGATTGCCCTCGAACAACATACTCGCCAAATTCTCGAATTCGTCTTTCTTCACGATCTTACTCAAAAACAAGTCGCCGAAAAGATGGATATCAGCGTAATTACAGTATCCCGCCATGTCAAAAAAGGACTCAACGTTCTCAAGCTGATTTTAGGAAATAACGACGCTTAACTAAATCGATATTGCGACCCAGATAGAGGCTTAGTCAACGACTATACTCAACACAAATAGTTGACAATTGATCGTCGATAGAGTAGATACCTGAATCGAGGTAATTTACCTAATACTATTTGTTAATTGATATTATTGCCGAGGATTTGGGAAGTATAAAAGTAGGCAGATTATTGTCTTAAGAAATAAGAAAGAGTAAACATCTAAGCATTTCGACTGTTATCAAATTTATATGTCTATAGATATTCAGGGAAACGAGGTATAGAAAGTAATGAATAAGTCTTGGTTTTATCTGGGTGTAATCAGCAGTTTATCAATCCTCACCACTAGCTGTGGTGGCGATAGCAAGCCCCCGACCCCCGCAGCTACTCCCGCTGCTGTTAAGGCTCCTGCGGCTGCGGCTCCACCTACGGTTCCCCCTAAGCCAGTGGCAACGGCTCCTACTAAACCAGTAGTGCCTCCCACAGCATCTATAGCGACACCAACAGTTCCAGCAAAATCTGTGGCAATCAAACCTGTCTCGGTTGATGTCACCGCCGGATTGATTCCGCCTACTGATGGCGAAAGCTGGGCAAAGACTGTCTTGAAAGGTCGTGCAGATCCTTTTGGGATGTTATCATTACAACCGATTGAAATTATCGAACCAATCGATCCTCGCACTCAATCAGTTACATCGAAAAAACTATCACCGAAGCCTGTCTCTCAACAACCAGAACAAAAGATCGCCACCAATGATCTTCCATCTTCTAGCAAACCTGTGGTGAATAAACTATCAGCATTACCAACATTCAAAGCTGCCGCAAATCCAACTAAAATTGTGAATGTTGCTAGAAACCAAAAGATTGCGAGTAATCCAGTCATTTTAGCTGGAACTAAAGTTTTAAAAGATCGCCCAGTAACAATTTCAGAGATTCCAAGATCTGGGATCAATAGAACTTTGCCTAAAATGATCGTTGCACTTGCCGCAACGAAAGCAATGCAAGCTCCGACAATTCCAAAATCTCGCAAAAATGTAATTGCTACAGTTAAAAAAGTACCCGCTAAAACAATTGTAAAAGCTAAGGTGATTGCCGTCCCAGCACAAACTCAAATTGCAGCCAAACCAGAAAAAGTTGCCGAAAAACCATTGCAAGCGATGGCGGTAGAAATATCTGGAGTGATTGAAGTTGGAGGTCAAACACAAGTTATTATTAAACTCCCCACTGAATCCTTTAGTCGCTACATTGAGGTCGGCGAGCGAATTGGTAATGGTAAAGTTTTAGTAAAACGAGTTGAAGGTCAAAATAGTCTATCACCTACTGTTGTACTAGAAGAAGTTGGTGTTGAAGTTCCGCGCAAAATTGGTGACAAGTCATCAGCACCTGCTGTACCAGCTTCTCCGCCACCACAAAAAACTATTTAGTCGTAAAATAATACCAATTTAAAGAATTAATACGACAGATGTTTGTCCACCCAGGGACGCGCGCACACCGTTGTTTCCCGACAGTTTACAAAAAGTGCGATCTTGGGGTTTCCCCTATCTTGTTGCACCTTTTCAAGACAGCGCGCCAAGATAATATCCCCTTTCCAAGGGCAGGGCTGATCTATCTGGTAGAGAAAAATCTGAAATCCACCTGTAGGTTGGGTTGAACGAATGTGTTGGCGTAGCCTCTCGTTCCGAGAAAACCCAACATCTGCACAATCGATTGTTGAGTGTGTTGGGTTTTCTCGTTCCGTTCACGTTGGCGAAG
>JANYDE010000138.1 GCA_025359915.1 Chamaesiphon sp. 336R_metabinner_41
TCTGACTGGGGGCGGGATCTGTTTGCTGATGTTCGGTCAATTGTCAATACTGGCAAACGACAAGGTTTATCCGCTTTTGAATCCATTCTTAATGCCTTAAACCCCTTGGAATCCTTGTTTCCTCTGAGTTGAGCAATTACCTTTAATTAATGCAGTGTTCTTAACTGCGATCTGGATGTGAGCTAAATCGAAAATTGCCGAACTGGGAAACATATTCTCACCTTCGACAAATATGGCTCTAATGGCTTCCATCTCTTGTCCTTGGCTCCGTAGTAATTCGGTAGCGTAGTTAAAGAAAGCACAGTCTAAGCGATGAGCTTTTGAGAGGGTGGGATTTTGTTTGGGTAAAGGTCTTTCGAATCGTTGATACCCTTCTCTAAATGAATTGTAGACAATTTTCAGTGGTGGAAACCACTTGATGTCGAGTAAATCGATGCAGTTCTCAAGTTGAATAGTGGCGCGAATGACGGCGGGATGTTGTGGGTGCTGTTGGGTTGCCCACTGCATTGCTCTGTAGGGTGCATCGATGACATCTTACAGACCGACCACAGGTTAATTTTACCCGCTGGCTGAGTACACTACAGATACGCGATCGATACCAACAGATACACCCACGACAAACAATGGCAATTCAGATCTGGCAACCAGGGGATAAAATCAAAAACGATCGATTCCATATCCTCAAGCAATTGGGAACGGGTGGTTTTGGGATTACCTATCTGGCTGAAGACACCAGTAAAAAACAGCAGATTGTCATTAAAACCCTCAACGCCAATCAGCAGAGTCAATCAGACTTTGCCCATAAGCAGGAGAACTTCGTTAATGAGGGCTTGATGCTCAAAACATTCAACCATCCCCACATCGTCAAAGTCTACGAACTGATTCAAGCTGGGGATTTGTGGGGCTTGGTGATGCAATATATCCCTGGGGAAGATTTGGCTGACTATATCATTGCCAATGGGCGGCTGGGTGAGGCTGAAGCACTGCGCTATGTTGACCAAATCGCCCAAGCTCTGGATTGCGTCCATCAGCAGAAGTTTTTTCACCGCGATGTCAAACCGCATAATATAATGTTGCGACAGGATCGGGGTGAAGCGGTATTGATTGACTTTGGCATCGCCAAGGAATTTGTCGATCTCGAAACCATTTATTTATCCAATAGTCTGGGTACGGAACTCTACAAACCCATCGAACAATACGAAAAACGCGGTCAATTCGGAGCCTACACCGATATTTATGCCCTAGCTGTGACTCTGTATCATTTACTAACTGGATCGGCTCCAGGCGGTGGTTCGCCGCTATATACGTCGAAGGCGAGGAAGGATGCTCAGGATAAGGGATGGGGTGCAAATTTAGAGGAACATTTGTGGGGTGAGTTGGCAAAGGCTGGGGTAAGTAAGAGAACTCAAGCGGCAATTAAGGCGGGGATGGAAATAGAACCGAGTCAACGTCCTCAGACTATGACGGCGTTTCGAGAGTTGTTGGGTTTGGTAAAGGATGCAGTAGTAGAGATCGAAAGTGAATCATATCTTGGGGAAACATATTTTGAATATGAGAAGAGAATATTAAATAAAATATTGGAATGGCACAAAGCTGACTGCCTGACACAAGTACCTCTAATCCTTGCCCAGCAACGATCGTATCCTTACATCACAATTGACTAAATTATCGGCTCAAAGCCTTAATTTACCGTGGTGGATCGATGCCAATTTTACGAAAAATCAGGGTTTCAGATAGATGTGTCAGGCAGTCAGGGCACAAAGAAGAAGAGACTATTAATAGTTGTAGTCATTCCTTAGCATTTGACCAAAATCATTCTTATAGTTGTGATGATAGTAGCAATACACAGGATAAATCAGAAAGATATAAGCAGGCTATTGATAGTTATGACCGTATACTAGAAATCCAACCTAAAGACAGTATGGTTCATTATTTAAAAGGGAACACTCTATATGAATGGGGTAGATGTGAAGAGGCTATTGTCAGTTACGATCGTGCTCTAGAATGTGATGATAATTACTCTGATGTTTGGTATAGTCGCGGTAATATACTGTGTGAACTAGGCAGACATGAAGAAGCTAATCTCAGCTACGATCGCGCTTTTGAAATGGAGCCAGACTATTATTATTGGCAGATTCGCGGTAATAATCTGGAGAAGATAGGTAGATACCAAGAGGCTGTCATTAGTTATGATCGTGCTCTGGAGGTAAAACCAAATGATTATTTTATTTGGTATCTTCGTGGAAATGCACTGGGAAAATTAGGTAAATATGAAGAAGCTATTACTAGCTACGATAAAATTCTGGAGATAGATATAGACAAACGTTTTACAGAAATAAATCACGAGGATGTAGAAATAGAAGAAATGCGATCTGACTATTATATCGCATCTGTTTTTCGTGGAAATGCACTGGAAAAACTAGATAAATATGAAGAAGCTATTGCTAGCTACGATCGCGCTTTAGAATTCGATCCTGATAATCCTGAAGCTATTGAAAAACGTCAGATAATAGTAGACAAAATAGATAAATCTAGAGGCTATAGAATAATGCACTGAAATTTTTATGACTGTTACTCTTACTATTGTTAATGGACAGCTAAAAGGCAAATCTTATAGATTCGACTCTCGCAATATTTGCTGGGCGGGTAGAGATTCTAATTGTAAAATTCAGTTTCCAGAAGATCGCGAGCATGGACAAGTATCCCGCCTCCACTGTTTGCTCGATATCGATCCGCCCAAAATTTCGGTACGCGATTTCAATAGTAAACATGGCACCTATGTCGATGCCATCCTCGTCGGCAAGCGGGAAAGCGGACAAGCTGCGCCGCAAGGGATGAATGCTGATGTCAAACCAGTTGAGAAAAATCTGTACTCAGGCAATATCATCGGCATCGGCAACGTCCATATCAAAGTCACTATTAGCGGCGAACAGCCCGACTATTCGCCCCCACCCATCGCCAAACCACCCACAGCCATGCGACTCGTGGCAGATAAAGCGATCTCATTTATCAAAAACTGGTTAGAAATCCCAGATCGCACCCCAGCCAGTCAGCGCGAACAACAGGCGATCGGCGGTTATAAAATAGTCAATGAGATTGGTGCAGGTGGATACGGACAGGTGTTTCTCGCTGAAAATAAGCAAGGTAAACAACTGGCGATTAAGGTGATGTTGGCGGAGGCGGTGGCGACTCCAGCGAAGGTGAAGATGTTCGAGCGCGAAATCGATAATGCCAAAGCTCTCAATCATCCCAATGTCGTCCGTCTCACCGATAATGGTTTCGATCCGGCCAATAACTGCTTATTCTATGCGATGGAATACTGTACGGGGGAAAACCTCAGCACCTTTATCCAAAAAATGGGCGGGATTCTCGATTTACCCCTCGCCAAGCGGATTATTTTTCAGATCCTCGATGGCTTGGAATATACCCACAATGCTGAAATTCCTTACGTGCGGTTGGCTGATGGCAGCTTTGGCAAAGGTATCGGCTTAGTTCATCGCGATCTCAAGCCGCTTAACATTATGATCTCGAATACCAATCTCGGTCAAATTGCCAAAATTGGCGACTTTGGTTTAGCCAAAGCGTTCGACATGGCAGGATTGAGCGGACATACGATGAGCGGCGATGGTTTTCGCGGTACCCCGCATTTTATGTGTCGCAAGCAAGTTTTGGAGTTTCAACAGGCAAAGCCAGAAGTAGATATCTGGGCGGCAGCGGCTTGTTTGTACTATATGCTGACAAATCAGTATCCCCGCAAATTTGGCAAGGGCGAAGGCTGGGAGGTGTTATTAGAGCGCGATGTAATTCCGATTCGCGATCGAAATCCCGCTATACCAGCACCTTTAGCCATAGTAATCGATCGAGCATTACAAGAAGGCTCCAAGACATCAACCACCCTTCACTATCAACGGGTACAAGATTTCAAAGCCGATCTCGCGATCGCCTTCACCGAAATTTTGGATTAACGCCACCCCACCACAACCTGTAGGGGTGCCCTTAATGGGTACCCTCACCATCTTGAACATAGCACCAGATTATTTGTGCGATCAATGTTGGTGAGGGCGGGCATGAAGCACCGCCCCTACAGGTTAACTGTATTCCCCCAAACATAAAAAAATGGAACCCGACGAAACGAAATCTATCCAACAGCCTGAATCACCTACTCTAAATCAGACAGATAGCAAAACACCTCCAACTATCCAGATTGGCATCTCGCCCCTGCCACAACAATCGTCTAGTGGTGAATTCGATCGTCAACCTGGATTTTGGGAAGGATTAAGATTACCAGCGAAAAGAGTTGGAACGATCTTATTTCTCCTATTGATTTTACTGCTAATCGGATCTGGATTATTTAATCTAGCGAAAAGTGTACTCGATAGCTTAACAGCTAAGAAACCACAAATGACGAGCCAAACCACTGAGCAAATTCAGCCTAATATCCCTGCAACTACGAGTAGTGATAAAAATAATTGTACTGATTTACCTACCCGTATGAGTAAGGCGAAAATAACCAGCCAGCAAGTGGATAAGGTATTTTATCAAACATATCCCGATCGAGTAAATAAGCCGCTAGCTGATACAACAGTCGATCGAGCTTTACGGCAAGAATGGTGTGGGGTTTCCAATAAATTAATCGAGCAAAAACTAACTAAATAAAATTGAGATAATATGTATTGCAATGGAGAACATCCTAGCATATTTCTTTGTCATTATCTATAATTAAGATGTCGATCGCTCTTCAGATCTAAATCTTCTTGAATTGTATTAACTAATCGTGTATCACCAACCGCGCCCTGTAAAGCAATTGATAACTCATCACCCTCTAAAAATTTAGGAACTGGTACTTGTCGATTTAGTTCATCATTATGAGAAAATGTCTTGGGGATTAGTTCATCCCAGAATGAATCTACTTGCGATCTTTTTTCGATCTGCTTTATCCCCTGATATTTGAGCAACTTAATCAAGAATGCGATGTCTTGAGCACCTTCTGTCAGAAGATAACAATATTTGGTCACTATTACCTCACATCCAATCCACGATTCGATCGCAGTCTTTGCAGCAATTCTCCAGCGAACCTTTGTGGTGGTTTGTTATTATCATTCAACCTAAAAGCGACTACTTCATCTTTTTCGCTGTCTGCGTCAAGCATTGCATCCACGGCTTCTAGACTATGAGTTGTGACGAAAAGCTGTGTTTTGTTTATTTTACAAGCTTTAATTAACCAAGTAAATACTTGACTCAGAGCTGAGAAATGAATAGAAGTTTCAATTTCGTCAATTAAAAATATACCATTTTTAGCTAATGGAAGTGTTAATGCAATTAGTAGCATTTTCTTGAGTCCATCCCCAAATGTATAAAAAGGTGCAAGTCCTAGCTTTCGATGTTCTATATATAAGCTCGATCTATTTTGAGAGGTAGCGAGAACATGAAGGTCTAAAATTTCTGGATCGAATAATTTTACGACTTCTAGTAAATCATTTTTTGTACCTTCTTTTGTGATCTGTGTGAGTCTAAGTGCTAGAATAACATCTGACGAAAAATATGAAGGATACACTGTTACATGATTTACTAATGCTTTGCCTCGCGACCTTTTGCGCTGAACAAATCGCTCATCTTCCCAGAACTGGAAAGTTTCTTCAATTTCATAATCAAAAAGCTTTGGTTGACCATCGGTAGGTGCGGTCGATAAAACCTCCAGCTCAATGCCAGATCTCGCATATTCCGTTTCTAATGTATTTACATCTTCAGCTTCGATAGATGGATCTTCCTCATCAGCACTATCAGCTTTCTCAGCACCAATACTGTAGATTTCTGAAATAGTTGCTAGAACAGAAATATTGATATTTCCACTGGCATTAATTTCTATTTCTCCTTGATATTGTTGTCGAGCCTTTAGATCGTTACTTTCTTGTGGAAATAGCCATTTTATTGATTCTAAGCTAGGACGTAGAGCAGTAGGTGCTCTACCAATATTGAGCCGTCGTTCTGATGTGCCAATCCATTGAAATGGATCGAGTGGATTACAGACAATCGAAATGGCTTCTAGAATAGTAGTCTTACCAGAATTATTCTTACCCACCAAAATATTAACCCAACCTAAATCTGACAAATTGAGTCCTTTTAACCCGCGAAAACTATTAATTTGTAAATTTTGGATAACGGGATTCATTAATGTGGGTCGGATTACCTAAAGCTTTGGTAGATCCAGATATATCTAGTTATACTGCCGATCGAGACTATTGGAAACCCTTGTAGGGATTAGCTACAGGGGTTAAGTCAGATGATCTAGGTCTTGAATCAGCTATTTTCTACTCAACACCCTCAATTCGGTCTTCAACCTCCTGATAGAGGTCACGGAGCATATCCAAATTCTCATCACTAGTCTCCCAATAACCGCGTCCATTGACTTCCAACAGCGTCGAAACAATCTTACGGAACGAATTAGGATTGAGATCCATCAACCGCTTACACATTTCCTTATCCTTAATAAACGTGTCATTGGTTTCCTCATAAATCCAATTATCCACCGCTCCGGCTGTCGCACTCCAACCACTGGTATTGACTAAGCGTTTCGAGAGTTCCCGTACACCTTCATAACCATGAGAGAGCATTCCCTCATACCATTTTGGATTGAGTAACTTCGTCCGCGCATCTAGTCGGACAGTCTCTGAGAGGGTGCGAACTTGAGCATTAGCCGTCGTGGTGTCGGCGATGAAGGACGTAGGCGTTTTGCCATCTGCCCGCAGGTTGGCGACGATTTTGGTGGGGTCTGAGTCGTAGTAGTGAGATACATCGGTCAGACTGATTTCGGAGGAATCGAGGTTTTGGAAGGTGACATCGGCTGTTTTGAGGGAGGTCTCAAAGATGGCGCGGTTTTGTTCCATTGTGCCAGGATTATCGGCACTGAAGGCGAAGGATTTGCGTCCGAGGTACATTTCTTGCAGTTCGGCTTCGTTCTCCCAGGTGCCATTTTCTACTGCCAGGTTGATGTTGGAGGAGTAGGAACCAGAGGCATTGGAGAAGACGCGGGTGGCGGCTTGACGCAGGTTAATTCCCATCTCTTCGGCTTGGACTAGAGCATGTTTGCGGATGAAGTTCATTTCTAATGGTTCATCGGCTTCTGCTGCCATTTTGACGGCTTGGTCGAGCAGGTTCATTTGGTTGATGAATAGGTCGCGGAAGACACCGGAACAGTTGATGACGACATCGATGCGGGGACGACCGAGTTCTTCGAGGGAGATCATTTGGAGTTTGTTGATCCGTCCGAGCGCGTCCGGGACCGGTTTTACGCCGACCATCCACATGATTTGGGCGAGGGATTCGCCGTAGGTTTTGATGTTGTCTGTACCCCAGAGGACGCAAGCGATCGTTTCGGGATATTGTCCGTTATTATCGCGCATTTGTCGATCGAGTAACCGATCCACAACAACTTTCGCTGATTTAACGGCGGCTTCGGTGGGGATGGATTGAGGATCGAGGGCGTGCATGTTCTTACCTGTGGGTAAGACATCGGGGTTGCGGATTGGGTCGCCACCTGGCCCTGGGAGGATGTATTCACCGCCTAATCCTTGCAGGAGTGCGCCGAGTTCGTTGTCAGCGCAGACTTGGGTGAGGCAGAATTCCAGGTAGTCGAAGAGGGGTTTGATTTCGTCGAGGTTGACGTTTTTGTAGCCGGATGCGTAGAGGGATTCGACCCAGGCTGCTTTTTTACCGACGTTGAAGATGTTTAGTTTGGACATCAGGGAAACTCGTCCTTCGGTATCCACTTGGGAACTGACGATGGCGGCGACGGCTTCGCGGACGGCGAGGGTGATGTCTTGTAAGAGTTGGACATCTTCGAGGATGCCACGATCGTTACTTTGATACACTTGGTCTAGGTCACGTCCTAAGCTTTCGGCGATAATCCGAGGTAAGCCTTTGATTCCTTCTTCTTCGCGATCGAGTGATGCTATATTTACGAGGGTGGCGACTGCTTCTTCGGCTGTGGGTGGTTTGCCGACTACGTGCAAGCCGCAGGGGAGGAGGCGGGATTCGATTTCCATCAGACGGCTGTAGACGGAGCCGATGATATTATCCCGTTCTTCGATGTTCATTGTGCCTGCATCGATTTCGGGGATGTTGATGTCTTTATCGAGGTTGCAAATCCGCGCTTTGTCCATAATTGTGTTGGCGATTTGCACGCCGCGCCCGCTTTCCCGTAAGGCTTGGTAGGAGCCGACGAGTTCGCCGAGTTCTTGTAAGCCTTTGTATAATCCAGCGTTTTCGGCGGGTGGGGTGAGGTATGAGATGGTTTCGGCGTAGGAACGACGTTTGGCGATGGTGGCTTCGCTGGGATTATTGGCGGCGTAGTAGTAGAGGTTCGGAATGTTGCCGATTAAGCTGTCGGGGAAGCAGTCGTTGGACATACCCATTTGCTTACCTGGCATAAATTCCAGGGAACCGTGGGTGCCGAAGTGGAGGACTGCATCTGCTTCCCAGACTTTTTCGAGGTAGGTATAGTAGGCAGCGAAACCGTGGTGGGGACTGGCGGAACGGGAGAATAGTAACCGCATTGGGTCGCCTTTTCCTCGGAACTTTCTGTAATCCAAATCTATAAGTTCATCCTCAGCCGCACTTCTCCTTCTCCCGTGCGGACTAACATCGATCGCAATAATGAGCCAAAAATCCGCCAGCCGACCAAACTTAAACTAGCCTTGCGAGTAGCTAATAATAATTCTGAGAGTTCAATTTGGATGATCCCATCAAACAATAGTGCATTAGCTAATGTATCGGCTGGATCTGAAGGCAATGGTGGCAAATATAGTCGTTGGGTTGATTGAAACTTCAATAACTGACCGAGCGCATCAGCAGCATTAGGCGTGTTTACTGTGATGGGTTGAATTCGTAATAATGCCGCATAGTCGCGCCTGCCTGGGACTAGATCGCAAGTAGAGGAAGCAATGACAAAATTCATTCCTGTCAATCTTTCTCCCAGCAAGTAGGCTGCATCGCTACTGATAATGTCACCTTGAAGTAGAGAGAAACGGTCTTCTGTCGATTCAATCGATCCATTAGCAAGAGCTTCATCATAATCTAGCGGTTCGCGCACGATCGCGCCTGGAGCGTTAAATGTCTGTTGCCGTTGCTTAGTTTTTCCTAATTGGCTGGCGAAATTCCTAACTAATCGTACCGCGCTATCGTCGTGAGATAAATCTCGCAGGGCTTCTTCCAGACTCTTTAAATCGGTTGGTAAGGTCACAATCTTAGCCTAATGGACGTTGAATTTGGGCTGGATCGAGTGTGACTTCATCATCTGGCTCAACGGCTATATTTTCAAGCTCCAGTGGTGGAAAGGTAGATCTCGTTGGTAAAACGTTGGGCAGTTTCCCCAGCATAGTTACAGTTTCAACTAGTAAGGCAAGAGTGTCGGTATCTTCAGGATGATTTTGGACGACGCGGACGGCTCTGATGACGACGTTTAAACCTTGCTGTAAGCGTTCTACATCGCCAGCTAAACCTACCAGGTGTTGAAAATCAGTTTCGGTTAGTAGTCGATACTGTCCATTTTTGGTTTGAAGGGTTCCGACTGTCCCTGGCGTGACTTTGTTGAGGGCGTTTACTCCTGCGGTTCTTAGTTGCTCAAATGAGTGCCAATGTTCACCAGGAGAGAGTTTTAATGTTTGTGATGTTGATGATTGAGTTAGCATCTCGTTGGTGAAGCCTCTGTGAAAGAGAATTGGTTCGATCTGATGGATCTAATTAAATAGTAGCAAGTTAACAACGGCTTAACAATGATTTTCGTTGACGTTGCCTTATTTTACTGCCTATCGATCGCAATCTCTAACTAAACTTGAATGCCATGCCTTTGTCAAAATTGTCCTGATTTAGCTGTGATGTAGTTGAATATGTTTTTAGCTACCATGACTTTTGCTATTCATCTAAACCTCAGTCCAATCTTGTGGAAAATGAGGATATCTGGAATCTAGCTGACGATAGTAATTGGATTGAGTAGCGGTATCCCTTCATTAATGGTCATAATATGCGTCAAGCTAGTAATATTCATTATTTTGTAGGACTCACTGCAATCTCACTATTGGTAAGTAGTTGCAATGTTGATCGCGATACTACACAAAAAACTGCGCCTCAGAAGGTTGCTGCATAGCAGCAACCTTCTGACAAAAAGACTGTCTCGCCAGCTCCTGAAATTTCCAAGCCACAACCACCGAAAGCGGATCTGATTTCAGTAGGTGTAACGGCTAATGTCAGATCGGATCGAGCTGTGAAAGTTGATAGGATTCAAACATTCGATCGAATTGTGGCTGATAATCCCTTTGCAACTCCGATCGAAGGCAAAGGTGGCAAACTAATTGTAGTATTTATTACGCTCAAAAATACTGGTGATGAGTCTGGGAATATGGCTTGGTCTCGATTTCAATTGAAAGATCGAGAAGGGCGTAAATATGACGAGATCGATAATTTCATGACCAAAAGTATCTGGCTCAAAGAACAGGGACTAGATCGAGACAACGAACAGATATTCCCTGGAGGAACAGCCCAGACTGCCAAAATATTTAGAGTTGCTAATGATGCTAGTAAGTTGAAATTAGCGGTTAATCTAACGACATTCAAATTACCATCTGAAGATCGAAATGTTCAGACACAATCGGATGAAGGCGAAGGTAAGCCTGATTTAAGCCGATCGAATGAAGGTAGCAATGAATCTAATGATGGAGAGTTAGCCAGCAATAATTCTTCGGTTTCACCTAGTAGTGAGAAATTGACTCCTGATACTGCTGTCATCAATCATTATAAATTGATCGATAATAAAGAGTTAGACAAATCTTGGAATGACTTATCACCAAGTTTTAAGGGATCGAACTTAACGAAAGGATTCAACGAGTATATAGAGTGGTGGAATTTAGTAGAGAAAGTCTATATTGATGATGTTGAAATCGTCAAAAACTCTGATAGAAGATCCATAGTCAAAGCAAATTTGAGATACAAACTACGAAGTGGTCGAGTTATTAAAGACAAGAAAAAATATATCTACTTGGTTTTGATAGATGGTAAATGGTTGATTGATGGAAAATTCGAGACATATAATAATTAATTTTCAATCTAAATCTTAAATCATCTAACATTATTAATCATGAAACTTTTTATTGCTATATCGATCGGTCTATTCTTTGGCAGCTTGAGTTTAACCTATCGAGCAGATACTGCTAAAGCCAATACTATTAGCGATATCGCTAATATATCAATCCAATGCGTTGAAAATCCAGTAAGTGTTGATGAAAAATATCATGACGCGGTAGCAGAACAGCCTAATTTTGCCCATGTCTATAATGATCGAGGTGAGGCTAAAATAAAACTAGGCGATTGTGATGGTGCTCGTCGGGATTTTGATCGTGCACTGGAATTAGATGATAAATATGCTCAAGCCTATATAAACAAGGGATTATTAGATAGTGAGACAGGACTAACATATTTTCTACAAACGTCTACAATCGAAGATTTTAACCGTGCATTAATAATTAATCCAAAATACATTGAGGGATATGATCGTTTAGTCAAACTTACTCCCAATAATGCTAATATTTATATTTATCGAGGTATTGCTAGATATATTCTAAAAGATTTAATTGGATCGCTAGCCGACTTCGATCGAGCAATTAAGATCGAACCTAATAATTATTTATTCTATCATTATAGAAGCTCAGTAAAATATACACTTGAAGATAAACTAGGTAGCAACAAAGATAAAATTCGTGCAGATAAAATATTCGCATCTGAAAATCAAATAGGTACTAGAGGTGCTGCTGATGCCGCAATTTATGGTGCCTTATCTGTCCCCATTCATTTAGATCCAACTAATCTCAAGGCTTACTGGCGAAGAGCCACTGCACTATTTGCCATGTATGGTAAAGGACGAGAGGATTATCTTCGAGTAATCGAGCTTCAGCCTAATAATCCCTATGCCTATTATCAAATATCCGAAAGTTTCCGAATACAAGGTTCCAGAAATGAATCACAAGAAGATATCGAAGCGATAGCTAAAGCAGATGAATATTTAGCTAAAGCTAAAGAGTTGATTATTGATAATGCAGAAGTTATGAGTCTTGATGATTTCCATCCTAATCAATATATTCGGGCTGATATAAGAGAAGCACTAGGAGATATTGAAGGAGCAAAGACTGATAGAGCAAGAATCAAAAAATAGTTTTCAAGCAATTTATTTATAATTGATAGACATTATCCAAATCGTCCTGATTTAATGTTGATATCCATGAAATAGATAATAGCTACGACGAGACTATTTCTTATTCCGTAGCTTCGACCAACACTTGAAATATAATCAACAATCACTACAATCTAAGAGCAGTCATGCCATTACTAATCAAAGATACTGATAAAGTCAAAAAATCTCAAGCAATTGCTATTATTAACGACCAAGGTACACAAAATATTTCAAACAAGACTACTGTATTTTCTAATATCAATAGTGCTAAAAGTGTTTACTGGTTTGATATCCCCCTCAAGCGCTTAAATAGCAAAGGAAGCTTAAATATTCTCACCTATGATAGCCAGCATGAGAAACTTTATTATTTAGAGGTGCCACATTCGTATTTCACTGAAAATATATCTTTATTTTATGTACGTCAAGATAAACAGGCTATTAGCTTAGAGCTTGATGCTACTATCGAAAATCAGTTTCAAGATATTCGCACTGGTAGCCAAAGATCGCACTTCAGAGGTTTTATCAAGGGCGTGTATGATTGCAGTTGCTTAAAATCAGAAATCAGCGAAGAGGATGATGAAAATGAAGATGATTCGGACTCTGAAGATATTCTATCAAGTATTTATGGCGAACCCGTTCATTTAATTGGCAGCCATCGATTCAATGATGATGACGGCAATGATAAAGACCTATTTATATTACGAGAGATTCGTCGTGGCTATTATCTAGAAATGTTGGTGGAGTACACGAAAAATGATTTATCCAATACTTCTACTTCTCACCGAGTACTTCCCTCTTTTCTACCTTTACTAGAGAATAAAGAGAAAACTTGGAAGAAATTCACAAAGAAAGCCAGTGATGAAGATTGGTTGGCTTTAGATGAGATTATGCTAAATACTGTCCTTTGTTCATCTAGTCACGTTTTGTTTGCTGGAGCCGATCTTATTGGTCCAGATGTTGCAGATGAAGCCGTCGATCGTTTTGGCTGCTATTATCCTGATGAAGATTTACTACCTGTGTTTATCTTTGAGAATACTGATTATCAATTAAGATTATTTATTCCATCTGATAGTGGTAATGAATTTGCATCAGACTGTGCAGTTGGTGATGAGATTGATAGTAGCCATAGCTGTTTTTCTTCTTTGAAAAAAGCTCAAGAGTTTTTAGATCAAAGACTCTCTTACTACATCCAAGAATCCTAATTATCTAACCGATCGACATGATGTCGATCGGTTAATTTTCATCATAATAGCGAGCTTGTAAAAAATGACTCGATTTATTTTGGACTTGATCGATTATTCGATGCTCTAATTAGTAGACTACTTGCGAAAAAGCTTCTTCCAACAACTCCATTTCTTCACCATTCCAACGCCAAAGATGTTCGCCTTGCACTCCGCATTGTTCAGCCCACAAATCACCACTTGTATGAACGCGATACTTCTTTGGGCTGACTTCAGGATAAACATCCTGAATGCGTAATAGTAATTCTTGGTCAATCTTGCGAAAATAGCTCCAATGATGAATGTGAAAGAATTTATCTTTCACCTGATGTTCTTTTTCCCAGTCGTCGAATTCCGTGTGAAGTAAATAAACCAAACTTTCTGACGGCTCTGACATAATTTCTTGCGCCGCCACCAAACCCGGCATTGATGTTGTGAATACAATCAGCGGCTCTGGGTCAAAGTTCTTTATCATTAGAGTCTCGCGTTGTCCAAGAATACCACGCAAATGCTGCTGATACCAGCTAATAAATTCTCCACCAATGATGCGGCATTGCCATTCTTCCTCATCTGATAAAGTATCGCGGTTAGAAATTGGATTATGTTGGCGTTGGGCTTGCGCGAAGGATTTTAGCGCGGTTAACCATTCTTGCTTATTCATTTTCATCTGTCTTTGCTTGCACGATTTACACGAATTAATTCACCTTTTAAAGATTCTTTTTCTTTTAATGCTAGATCGATTCTTTCGACTAAATCATCTCGATCTTCTTTCCGTCGAGTGCTAATACAAATTACAATCCCATGATGATTGGGATCTTGTTTATGCATATTTTTAAAATCATTGTAATTCAGCGTGATAACTACTCTATTTTCTTGGACTGCAAATGCTAATACGTCTTCATCTGGAATTCCTTGATTTGCATTACCAGCTTCTAGGGCGGTTAAAATATCATATCCTTTCTCTCTAAGTTTTTTGATAACTGGAAGTTCAAAGTTCTCGTCTGCGTATAATCTCACCATCTAGTCTGCCTCATTAGCAGCGATCGCTTGCTCAATCTCACTAGGAAAGGTTTCAGCATAAAACCAAGCATTTGTTAAATCGGCTTGTGTTAGTTCGGGATGTGCTTCTAAGATTTCTAGATCGCTGGCTCCCATCTGGTGAGACTGAAACAAACTCCAAACTGGAATTCGGGTATTTCTGATTCGAGCAGCACCGCCCACAACTTTAGGAGTTTTATTAATTCCATCTAATAGCTGAATAATCTCAGTTTTTTCTTCCGGTGATAAAGTCAGCAGTTCTTGGCGAAGTTCTTTAGTAATCATTATTTCCTTTTAATAAACCTCATCATGAGAACCAATATTTAACAGTAATATTGCCCTCTCATCTGTTTCAGGATCGGTTACAAATTCAAATAAAATCCGGTAACTGTAATCAATCGAACAAGACCAAGTATCATCCAAATTACCCATCAGTTTATGGGTTTTCAAACTTGGATGATATATATCTGACAACATTTGTTGCAATGTCTTTTCCACCAATACTCGTAGTTGAGGGTTTCTTTTAACTAAACGTTTAAAAGCCCTAATCGATCTTGGGGTCTACCCAATTTTCATAGTTCGTCCAACTCAGACATCAGATCGCTCACCGAGCCAAATTTAACATTTCCCGATCGATATTCCTCGCGTACAGCCGCTACTTCCGCCACTAATTCTTGTCGCTTAGTTTGCCCAATCCGTTGTCGTAAGACATCCAACAGCACTAACCGCTCATCTATCGGCAATTGCTCTACGGCTTCGATCGCTTTTTGAAAGGCTGATTCAGTATGAAGATTAACCATGAATTGTTCAATTGTGCGAAACGATCGAGCATTAATCTGATGCTAGCACAGATAAAAGAAAGGACGCTATTTTACTAGCGTCCCTCATTAAATCAGAGATTACTCAACACCCTCAATCCGGTCTTCGACTTCTTGATAGAGGTCGCGCAGCATATCGAGATTCTCATCACTAGTCTCCCAATAACCGCGTCCATTGACTTCCAACAGCGTCGAAACAATCTTACGAAACGAATTAGGATTGAGATCCATCAACCGCTTACACATTTCCTTATCCTTAATAAACGTGTCATTGGTTTCCTCATAAATCCAATTATCCACCGCTCCGGCTGTCGCACTCCAACCACTGGTATTTACCAACCGTTTTGAGAGTTCCCGCACGCCTTCATAACCGTGGGAGAGCATTCCCTCATACCATTTGGGATTGAGTAACTTCGTCCGCGCATCTAAGCGAACAGTCTCGGAGAGGGTGCGAACTTGAGCATTAGCCGTCGTGGTGTCGGCGATGAAGGACGTAGGCGTTTTGCCATCTGCCCGCAGGTTGGCGACGATTTTGGTGGGGTCTGAGTCGTAGTAGTGAGATACGTCAGTCAGACTGATTTCGGAGGAATCGAGGTTCTGGAAGGTGACATCCGCTGTTTTGAGGGAGGTCTCAAAGATGGTGCGGTTTTGCTCCATCGTGCCAGGATTATCGGCACTGAAGGCGAAGGATTTGCGACCGAGGTACATTTCCTGGAGTTCGGCTTCGTTCTCCCAGGTGCCATTTTCTACTGCCAGGTTGATGTTGGAGGAGTAGGAACCAGAGGCATTGGAGAAGACGCGGGTGGCGGCTTGACGCAGGTTGATTCCCATTTCTTCGGCTTGGACGAGAGCGTGTTTGCGGATGAAGTTCATTTCTAAGGGTTCATCGGCTTCTGCTGCCATTTTCACGGCTTGGTCGAGGAGGTTCATCTGGTTGATGAATAGGTCGCGGAAGACACCGGAACAGTTGATCACTACATCGATGCGGGGACGACCAAGTTCTTCGAGGGAGATCATTTGGAGTTTGTTAATCCGTCCGAGCGCGTCGGGGACGGGTTTTACGCCAACCATCCACATGATTTGGGCGAGGGATTCGCCGTAGGTTTTGATGTTGTCTGTACCCCAGAGGACGCAAGCGATCGTTTCGGGATATTGACCGTTATTATCGCGCATTTGTCGATCGAGTAACCGATCCACGACCACTTTAGCTGATTTAACTGCGGCTTCAGTCGGGATAGATTGCGGATCTAAGGCGTGCATGTTCTTACCTGTGGGTAAGACATCGGGGTTGCGAATTGGGTCGCCACCTGGCCCTGGGAGGATGTATTCACCGCCTAATCCTTGGAGGAGTGCGCCGAGTTCATTGTCGGCGCAGACTTGGGTGAGGCAGAATTCGAGGTAGTCGAAGAGGGTTTTGATTTCTTCGAGGTTGACGTTTTTGTAGCCAGAAGCGTAGAGAGATTCGACCCAGGCTGCTTTTTTACCGAGGTTAAAGATGTTTAGTTTGGCGACAAAGGAGACTCGTCCTTCTTCGTTTACTTGGGATTTAACCATCGCGGCGACGGCTTCGCGAATTGCCATCGTCAGATCTTGTAAGAGTTGGACATCTTCGAGGATGCCACGATCGTTACTTTGATACACTTGGTCTAGGTCGCGTCCTAGACTTTCGGCGATGATCCGAGGTAAGCCTTTGATCCCTTCTTCTTCCCGATCGAGTGATGCTATATTTACTAGCGTGGCGACTGCTTCTTCGGCGGTTGGTGGTTTGCCCACTACATGCAAGCCGCAAGGGAGGAGGCGGGATTCGATTTCCATCAGGCGGCTGTAGACTGCGCCGATGATATTATCCCGTTCTTCGAGGCTGATTGTGCCTGCATCGATTTCGGGGATATTGATGTCTTTGTCGAGGTTGCAAATCCGCGCTTTGTCCATAATCGTGTTGGCGATTTGGACTCCGCGTCCGTTTTCCCGTAGGGCTTGGTAGGAGCCGACGAGTTCGCCGAGTTCTTGTAAGCCTTTATATAACCCTGCGTTTTCGGCGGGTGGGGTGAGGTAGGAGATGGTTTCGGCGTAGGAACGACGTTTGGCGATGGTGGCTTCGCTGGGATTATTGGCGGCGTAGTAGTAGAGGTTAGGGATGTTGCCGATTAAGCTGTCGGGGAAGCAGTCGTTGGACATCCCCATTTGCTTACCAGGCATAAATTCTAGGGAGCCGTGGGTACCGAAGTGGAGGACTGCATCTGCTTCCCACACTTTTTCGAGGTAGGTGTAGTAGGCGGCAAAACCGTGGTGGGGACTGGCGGAACGGGAGAATAGTAACCGCATCGGGTCGCCTTCGTAGCCGAATGTGGGCTGAACGCCGATGAAGATATTTCCGAAATGTTTGCCGTAAATGACTAGATTTTGACCATCACTATTGAGATTACCTGGAGGTGGTCCCCAGCTTTCGTGCAGTTTCTCAGAATAAGGCGTGAGTT
This sequence comes from Chamaesiphon sp. 336R_metabinner_41, assembly GCA_025359915.1. Classification (GTDB taxonomy): domain Bacteria; phylum Cyanobacteriota; class Cyanobacteriia; order Cyanobacteriales; family Chamaesiphonaceae; genus Chamaesiphon. The sequence goes on from JANYDE010000138.1 coordinate 17,771, forward strand.
TTTCATACTCATCGACAGGCATTCGATAGGCGACGTTCAGTTCGGGGCTATTATATTGCGCCTGGACATCGTGAATGACTGCTTCGAGTAATGCTTGCGGTGATTCTGGTAAATCTTGGACATCGTAGCCATTGTCCCGCATCGATTTGAGGACTTCGTAGATCGAACCAAATACGTCTAAATATGCGGCGGTGCCAACGTTCCCTTTATCAGGGGGGAAACTGAAAACAGTAATTGCGACCTTTTTCGTAATTTTTGGCTTGCGGCGGAGGTTTGCCCACTTCATTGCCCGTCCGGCGATTGCTTCGATTCGATCTTGTAAGGCGATCGCCCGTCCCGTAGAACCATCACGACCTGATAAAATGATCGGTTCGATCGCACCGTCTAATTCAGGAATTGCTACTTGTAAAGCGACCTGAATCGGGTGTAAACCTAAATCGCTGTCTTCCCACTCTTCGGTTGTTTGGAAGACTAAAGGTAACGCCACCATGTAGGGACGATTCAACCGTTTTAGCACGTCAATTGCTTTAGGATGATCCTGTCGGGCCGGGCCACCAACTAGGGCAAATCCGGTCAGGGACACCACTGCATCGACGATCGCGTTAGTTTTGTCGATCGGGTCAAAGAAGTAGGCTTCCAGAGGCTTGGAGAAGTCCAAACCACTGGCAAACATCGGGATCACTCGCGCACCCATCGATTCAAATTCTTGCAGTACTGCTACATAATGCGCCGCATCGCCAGTGACGATGTGAGTCCGTTGCAATACTAGTCCGATACACGGAGCTAACGGATCTTTATGATCGTCCGAGATATCGCGGCGGCTATTGTACCAGTTCAGATATTCTTTGACATCCTCAAACATCTGCGGAGCCATTGGGTGCCAAATTCCCATATCTGGGAAAGTGACTGGATCTTGATACTTAATTTCGCCAGCCGAAGCCGTCGAGTTCAGCGTATCATCTTCCTTCAACACATATCGATCGGCTAACATCAGCAAGAAGTTTTCCAGATTCTCCGGCGTACCACCGAGCCAATACTGGAAACTTAACATAAAGTTTCGGGCATCCTGAGCCTTCTCGATCGGCAAATACTTAAGAATATTCGGCAGCGTATTTAATAACTTCAGCATTCCATCTTGGAAGCTACCCGCGCCAGCATTAGCTTTGCGCTTCTTCATAAACTCGCCAATCGCACTCTTGGATTGTCCCAATTGCGCCAGCGAGAAACTCCCCATCTTGCTCAACCGCATCACCGCAGGCATCGACGGAAACACCACCGCCACATCCAAATTATCCCGATATGGCTCCACCGCAGCGACGACTTTTTCAGCTAAATCTTCAATAAAAATCAGTGAAGCGATGAAGATATTCGCAGTTTGGATCTCGCGCTGCAAGCCAGCATAATTCTCAGGATCGCGTAGTTCCTCTAAGAGATAGCCACTAATTTCGATCGCAACTTTGGGATTATGGTCGTTAATGGCGTTCACAGCCGCAGAAATTGAACTCTGATACTGTGGCTCTAATACGACATAGACCACCTTTAATAACTGTCTACCCCGCACATCAGCAGGAGTTATATGTCTAATGGTGGACTTGACGTTAGTGAACATGCGGTAGCTCCTAGGGGATAATGTGGGATGAATTTTGGAAAAATGGCTTTAAAGGTATGATGTGGGCGAGACTGAGCAGATATGAAAGCGATTTGTAGCGTCGCTCAATCGATGTACCCACTCAGTTCTCGCTCTCTAGTAGTTTTAACAGAAAATCCCTAATGGGTGGGAGTTCTGACGGTTATCTGCAACAATTTGCAACTAAAAACTTAACATTTATTTGCTGTTAAAGATAAAACTTCTTGATTTTCTTAAACTTGTGCCATAGAAATTTAGTTGATCGAATCTAACTATCTGGGTTTTGACGCTAAACTACTCTGGTAGATGTTTTCGATCGAGCTATCAACGAATTAAGTTTTGTCTCTCTCGATCTATTTACTACCGAGATAGCACACTCTCTGTATATACAGTTCGATCTAGTCCTCCCCAAAATCTAAAATTGCTATGAGTGAGACTATTTTCAGTAAAATTATCCGCAAGGAAATCCCCGCTGATATCGTATATGAAGACGATCTCGCATTGGCTTTCCGCGATGTCCACCCTCAGGCACCAGTCCACATCTTGATTATCCCTAAAAAAGTGATTGTCTCGATCGCCTCAGCCACCGCCGAAGATGCGACTTTGTTAGGGCATCTTTTATTAATAGTTAAGAAAGTCGCTATTCAGGAAGGCTTAGAAAACGGTTATCGAGTCGTCATTAATACTGGTGAAGATGGCGGACAAACTGTGTTTCATCTGCACTTACATTTGATGGGGAAACGGCTGATGACTTGGCCCCCAGGGTAGTTTGATAATTGATAATTAATTATTCTGGTAGCTTATATTTAGAGACAATTTTTTTGGCAAATTCTGGAACATGTTGTTCTAATTTTCCAGGATAATTGCGTTTGGTAAATAGATAGTTGCGGGTGAAGTGAGAATCGATCGAGAATCGCGCGTATTCCAACCCTTTAGGGCCGATTTTATCGATGACTACGCCCATGATTTTAGCTACCCACATTGGTAAGGTAACGGCTTTGTCGTAGGCGGGAATGCTTTGTTGAACGGCGGCAGTTCGATCGCCTTTAGACATCACAGCTTGAGTTTCGATCTCATTATTTACTAAGTCTAGCATCTGTTGACCGCGATCGTTTCTGACGACGATCCATTGCCAGCCAAAGGGTGCGCCCATATAACCGACAACTAAATCGGCGAGAGAATTTACATAGTCAAAACAACTTAAACAGGAGGGGGCGAATACGTCTTTTAATTCTTTGGTATTTAGTCCGAAGAAGGGTACTAATTCGGTCGAACCATCTTCATGTTTGAAGTGGACATTAAAGTCCTGCATGAATTCATAATAAACTACCGTTGATGGCGATCGACTGGTGGTGTCTAAGAATTTTTGCAATCCGGCGCGGGTGACGTTATCTGTACAGGGTGTACCGAGGACATACAGTTTTTCTAAGCCTAATTCTTTTTCGACAGCTCTTAAGGCTTGAATTTGACAACCGACACCGATAACTAGTAGTTTCTTTAAGCCTGATTCGGCGATTTGTTCGAGGATGGAGAGGTTGGGAGAGAGGGTGGGTTTATTTACCTTAGCCGCGAGAATTTCCTCCCTAGTGCGGGCAATTATCGGCATTGGTTGGAATCGATCTTCGGGGGTGTTTTGGACGCAGACAACGCCTTCTACTAGCCCCTGCTCTAACATTTCGATGGCGATGGTGCTGACGATTCCCGTCCATTGTGCGCCAGGGATTGGTTCAATTTTTCGCGCCGCCATCATCTGCTGATGTACGCCAAAGTATAAGTCATCTTCTTTGTCTAAATCCCGACTGCGCCCGTGGGTTTGAGTTTCCAGCATGGGTATCTGCTGGTTGAGGAAAGCGCAAGCTGTTTTGACGTAGTGGACAAAATGGGTGTCGCACAATCCACATTCGCTACAGAGTTCCTTGGCTGGTTTGACGCTGTTTGGTTTGAGGGCTTTGGCTTTGATGTGTTTGGGCGCAGCAGTCATGATGGGAGTTGGGAGGGGGGAGGGGGGAGATGGGGAGATGGGGGCGATGGGGAGATGATTATTTTAGCTTAGTCGATTTTTGATTGGGAATTCTCGATCGTTATTTAATGTTGCTAATTTGGAGATGGTGTTTTATTAAACCGCAGAGGCGCAGAGGACGCAGAGGAAGAAAGGAGATGAAAATTACTCATTACTCATTACTCATTACTTAACCGCACTTTCATCTAATTTAGCCCTAACTGCTTGAATATCTTGCCACATTAACCATTTAGGTTTGCCGACATTTGGTTCGGGGTTGCGGAGGAGATATGCGGGGTGAAAAATTGGCATACAGGATCTTCCTTCCCATTCAATCCAGGTACCCCGAATTTTACTGATGGCTTCTTTTTTACCTGTGATTGCTTTAACTGCTGTTGCTCCAGTTAATAAGATTATTTTCGGATTTACTAGGCGAATTTGTTCGAGTAAATATGGTTTACAAGCAGCTACTTCGGCGGAGGTGGGAACGCGATTTTCGGGAGGGCGACAACGGACGACGTTACAGATATAAATATCTTTTTCAATTGTTAGTTTAACAGATGCCAGGATTTTTTCGAGCAGTTGACCGGAACGTCCGACGAAGGGTAATCCTTGTTCATCTTCGTTTTGACCTGGGCCTTCACCTATAATCATAATTGGTGCTTGTTCGTTACCTCTACCGACGACTGCGTTGGTACGTGTTTTTCCGAGTTCGCACCGTTGGCAAATCTGACAATGTGTGGCGAGTTGGGCGATACTATTGTACGTACCTGGGGGAATGGGGATACTATTAAGTGTGGGGATTAGATCGAAGTTACTTGTTATTGATTCGGTTGTAGTTTGACCAAAAATATTTAATTGTGATTCTAATGACATGCGGTTTTAGTTGAAAATTGAAAGTTAAAAGTTGAAAGTTATTTTTTGCGTTTGAGCATTTCCCAGGCTAATTTTGCTGCGCCGGTGATGCCTGCTTGATTACCTAGTTGGGCTGCGATTAGTTTGAATTTGGGGCGGGATGTTTCCATGACTCGGCGTTCGATTTCGCGTTGGGCGGCGGGGAGAAAATATTTGGCACTAGCACTAATTCCGCCGCCGATAATTGCGACTTCGGGGGTGAGAATATAAATAATACTGGTTAAACCGATGCCTAAATTTCGACCGTAATTATCCCAAAATTCTAACGCGGATCGATCGCCTGTTGCTGCTAATTCGCCCATTTGTTGGGGTTCTTTTCCGGTGATGCGGCGAATTGCTTGTCCTGATAGAAACTGTTCGAGAGAGCCATTGTTACCGCTTTTGCAAGGATGTCCATCGGGATCGAATGATATCAATCCCAATTCTCCCGCACTTCCAGTATGTCCGGTAAATAATTCACCGTTGATAAATACCGCGCCACCGACTCCGGTACCTAAGGTGAGTAAGATGGAATTGCGATAGTTACGCCCTGCGCCGAGCCAATTTTCCCCCAATCCGGCGCAGTTACCATCATTCCCGACAATCGCGGGAATTCCGGTGCGGGATTGAATTAGTGTCGCTACGGGGATATCAATCCAACCTTCGAGATTGATTGCAATTTTGGCGACTCTTCCCGTAATATCGGCGGGGCCTGGTGTGCCAATCCCGATCGCGCTAACATTAACTAAACTGGGGGCTAATTTGTCGATCGCATAGACCATCATATCAATTACATCATCGGGATATGCTGGATGGGGTGTAGGTACTGTCAATGACTGAAGACAATTCCCATCCTCAGTAAATCGCCCCAATTTAATCGCCGTACCACCCAAATCGATCCCGATTACTTCCGTCATAGTTTAGGTTATGCTTAAATTTAAGATTCGATCGGCTAAAGCCATACCGGATAGATAAGCAGATTCTACCCGATTTCCGCCGCACCAATCACCACAGAAATATAGTGGCGCGATCGTTTGAGCTGTAAGGAATCTTTCTGATAAGGGATTTTTAGTAAAAGCATAACCCCAGCGGTGTACCTGAACTAATTCGGGCGCATGTAAAGTGGGAATAAAAGGAGCTATTTCATCAATCAATTTTTGACCGATAATTGAGAGATCTGGAGCGTCAAAATATTGCTCGGCGAAGGCTGCGCTGCTCTGGATTACTAGTACTGGTTGCTTTGGCTCGATTTGTTTGGAGCTATCTAAACCAATCCAGGCTAAAGTCGGATGTTCGATACATTGGATTCCTTGCCAAGGGATGGCTGTGGCTGCGTTTTGGTCGGTTTCTGGATAGACGGCAATTGTGGTAATCGATCGAGTAAACTGGACACTAGCTAATTGCTCGATAGATTGAGCACCTATTGATTCTCTCGCAATATTCAATGCTTGAGCTGGCGGCGTAGCGATGATTACTTGCGCTGCTGTCAAAGAAAATTCAGGATCTTTCGTACTGAGCCGCCAACCATTATCGATGGGCGAGATATCAGTAATCAATTTATCGCCAATTATCTCCAAATCTCGCCCTAGATACTTCGCGATGCTAGTCGCTCCCATTGGTGCGGCGTAATAAGGCGCGGATTTAGTCGGTGACTGTAAAACACCATCCGCAGATAAGCGGTGAATACCATTTGTCCATACCTGCAAAATACCTCCAGATACTAGCTCATCAATCCATGCCTGAAATTGACTATCCTTAGCCTGAAGATAGCACACCCCATGATCCGCATGAGTACCAGCTAACCGCCGCGTCGCCAATCTACCACCCAATCCCCGCGATTTATCAATTAATACAATAGTTTTACCCGCCGCCTGCAACCGTCGAGCACAAGTCAATCCCGCAATCCCCGCCCCAATCACCGCAACTTCAACCATAAATCTCAATTTTTACTAGACTAAAATCCCCTCCTCGGAGCGGCGGTTTTATTCTGGGGTTCCCCCAGAATAAAAAACCGACAAGACAGGGGTACCCGTAGGGGGTGGGTAGATCTCGGCAGCACACCAGCACCCTAGAGATGTTGGGTTGCTAGACTTCTGCGGAGATGGTGTTACCCCCCCAACCCCCCCTTATAAAGGGGGGGCTTTACGCCTTCCCCCTTTTAGGGGAATTGCTTTTCCGGCTCCCTCCCCCTAGGGGAAGGACTTTTCCGGCTCCCTCCCCTTTCTAAGGGGTAGGGCTGGGGTGGGGTAAAGATCTCCGCATCAAATCAACGTCTCTCCCTCGGATTTATCAATTCACTCAAACCCTCACCCAACAGAGACAACCCCGTCACCATCAAAGTCAAAGCCAAACCTGGAAAGAAAGTCGTCCACCAAATCCCCGTCGAAAGCGCGGGTAAAGCCTGCTTGAGATCGTGCCCCCATTCGGCTATTTCATCCGGTAAACCCAAACCCAGAAAACCCAAACCACCCAAGACTAAAATCGCATCCGCCGCATTGAGCGTAAATAGAACGGGTACACTTTGCACCACGTTAGCAAATAGATATTTTTTTAAGACATGACTGGTAGATGCACCCAGAGCCTGAGCTGCTTCGACAAACATCTGCGTCTTCAAACTGGCTGTCTGATTCCGCACCACCCGAAAGTACTGGGGAATGTAAGAAATACTCAAGGCAATCGCCGCATTAAATACACCTTTACCCACAATAAACGCTAACGTCACCGATAACAATAATCCTGGTAACGTGTAGATCGTATCCATAATGAATAATAGGACTCGATCGAGATTGCCGCCCAAATAGCCGCTAATCATGCCTAATGGCACCCCTATTAGTAAACTCATCAAAGTTGCTAAAATCACCACTTGTAGAGCCGCCTGAGTGCCGAACAGCGTCCGAGCGAACACATCATAACCTTCCCGACTCGTACCAAACCAATGTTGCCAAGATGGAGCTTGATTGATGGGATTATAAGGTGGCATCGATGAGCCTAATAAATCTTGCGGATCTTGGAGGATGCCGATCGATTGTAGCAGTGGGGCGAATAATGCGATCGTTACAAAACTCGTCGTGATCAATAATCCTAGCATTAGTAACTGCGTGGATAGCCGATCTTGGCGGTTGCGGAAGAGTTGTTTGACAGAACCAAAAGAAAGTTTACTGACAGCCATGAGCAGATTTGGAGCGATCGGGAAAAGGGTGTCCCTACTATAGATCAATCGGTGTCATTTCGCACTCTTCTGGTAGGTAAATCACTAGGAAAACTCAGCTATAATGCTAAGTCAATAGTGGTGCAATTCTTGATTGAAAACGCTACGCAAATGAGGCAATTATGACAGGAACTAGTCTAGGCATTCCAAATCTCAATCTGACTAGATTGAAACAACCGTCAATTAGTATTCTGACCAAAATCCAGTCTCATGGCGTATTGTTGGTTTTACAAGAGCCAGACTTAACGATTTTACAAGTTAGTAATAATACAATCACGGCATTTGGAATCGCACCAACTTGGATGCTGGGCAAGCCTTTAGAGCAAATTTTAGATATTTTCCAAGTGGAGCAATTTCGAGCAGAATTACTCGAAGAAACTCTCGATCGACACAATTCTAGCAAGGTTTGGATCCGTAAGCATACAGATGAATATAGTATCTTTGATGCTGTTTTTCATCGGAGTCCTGATGGATGTCTGATGCTCGAATTGGAACCAACCTCAAAAAATGAGACTATTCCTTTTCTAAGTTTTTATCATTTAGCGAAAGCGGCGATCGATCGATTGACCATCACGGCTAATTTACCAGTTTTCGGGCAAATTGTCACCGCCGAAGTCCGCAACATCACTGGATTCGATCGCGTGATGCTGTACAAGTTCGACGATGATGGGCATGGGGAAGTAATTGCCGAAGATAAAGTCGCCGAGGTGGAATCCTATTTGGGCTTACATTTCCCTGAGTCGGATATTCCCCAATCAGCGCGGGAGCTATTTGTCGCCAACCGGATTCGGGTGATTCCTGACGCTCGCGAGGAGGGCGTAGAGCTGATTCCCGCTCAAAATCCGCTGACAAATCTACCCACAGATCTGTCGCTGTCGATCCTACGTAGTCCGGTGCCTTGTCATACCGAGTATCTTCAAAATATGCATGTCGGGGCATCTTTGACGATTTCCCTGGTGAAAGATGGACAGTTGTGGGGGATTATTGCCTGTCACAATCGGACAGCTAAATTAGTGTCCTATGAATTGCGGAAGGCTTGCGAACTGCTGGGGCAGGTGATTTTTGCGGAGATTTCCACTAACGAGGATTTGGCGGATGCTAAATATCGATCGGAATTAGCGCGTAATCAATTTGTGGCACTCGATCGAATATCGAGATCTACGAGCTTTGTTGAGAGTCTAATGGGACAATCACCCAATCTCTTGGATCTGGTTGATGCTCAAGGTGCGGCGATTTATTTTGGCGGTAATTGGACAACTCTCGGCAAAACGCCCGCTACCGTAGATCTCAATTGTCTGATGCAATAGTTGGTCAAAAACGTCAAAGATGAAGTATTTTCCACCAACTCCCTCTCCTTACTAGATCCAGATACCGAAACCTTTAAAGATATTGCCAGTGGACTAATCGCGATCTCGCTCTCGCCCCACAGTTATCTATTGTGCTTCCGCCCAGAAGTGATTCAATCGATGAATTGGAGTGGAGATCCAGATCGTGCTTTCCAACTAGTCGAGAACGATGGTGATGTTCAGTTACATCCCCGTAAATCCTTTGAATTGTGGCGACAAACCATCACCGCACATGCTCTGCCCTGGAAGCTAATTGAGATTGAAGCAGCCATTGAACTACGCAAAGCTATTGCGAATATTGTCCTAGATCAAGCCGAAGCACTAGCTCTACTTGCTACCGATTTAAGACGATCAAATACCGAACTGAGACAGTTTGCTCATATCGCTTCCCACGATTTGCAAGAACCGCTCAATCAGGTAGCTAGTTATGTCCAACTGCTGGAAACTCGCTACGGCAAAGAACTCGATCAAGATGCCAAAGAATTCATCGGTTTTGCCGTTGAAGGCGTAAACTTGATGCAAACTCTGATTGATGATGTATTACTTTATTCCCAAGTAGATTTCTTCGTGATCGAATGGGAACCGATCGATATCGAGATTGCTCTAGAACGCGCTCTAAGTCACTTACGCCGACAAATCACTGAAACAGGAGCGATCATCACATCCGACCCGATGCCGACGATTGTCGCAGACAGTACACAGCTAACTCAGCTCTTCCAAAACCTGATTGGGAACGCGATTAAATTTCGCACGCCGGAGACAATTCCGCAGATTCAGATCTCCGCCACTCGACAACCCGACGACTGGTTATTTGCCGTAAGTGGGAATGGGATTGGGATCGATCCGCAGTTTTTCGATCGAATCTTTACGATCTTCCAGCGTTTACATACTCGCGACGAGTACCCAGGTACGGGGATGGGCTTAACAATCTGCAAAAAAATCGTCGAGTGTCATCATGGCAAAATCTGGGTAAATTCAGCATTGGGACAAGGTGCGACTTTTTCATTTACAATCCCTGTAAGGGGAGCGGGGTGGGGGGAGAACCGATGTAAGCTAATTTGCTAGTTATAACAATGCCTACGATTGAAACTGGTGAGGATTTGATCGATGAAGATGTCTCAAAGGTAAATCATACCTGAAGTCAGCAACGCCCAGTAAGTAAATAGTGACTTGAGTCGCTGTCTAACCTACGACGCATTTATGTGAAGAATACAAGGAATTCCCGAATCAGTGACTTTTTAGTTTAGAATCCTGGGAAAGAATGACACAGAACACATGCTCGATAATCTGTCAAAATCTACCACCATCGCTCTGTCAAAAATAACTGGGACACGAACTGCGGATACCGAACATCCTGAAATTAAGATTTTGCTAATTGAGGATAATTTAGCTGATGCCCGATTGTTTAAGGAAATTCTCCAGGATGCCTGGGCTGATCGGCTAAGATTAGAACATTTCCAGCGATTGGGGGCTGCAATTAGCGAATTAGAGCGGAATCATTTTGATGTTGTGTTGCTGGATTTGACACTGCCCGATAGCGATGGTTTGGCTTCTGTGGATGTATTAACCCACCATGTACCTAGTTTACCGATCGTCGTATTAACCAACACCAACGATCCTGAATTGGCTCTGGATGCGATGCGGCATGGGGCGCAAGATTATCTCGTCAAACGTCAAGTCAACTTAGATATTTTAGTTCGATCGATCCGGTATGCGATCGAGCGCAAACAAACCACCGAAGCTCTACGGGAAATCAATGAAACCCTGGAATTGCGAGTAGAAGAACGCACTGCCGCCATCGAAGCTGCAAACGAAGCTCTCAGTCAGGAAATCGGATCGCGAGAAAGTGCTCAAAATCGGTTGGAATTAGCCCAAAAAGCTGGTAAGATTGGCACGTTTGAATGGGATATTAGTACCGATCAAGTTACTTGGTTGATCGAGTTAGAAACCCTCTATGGGTTAGCACCAGGCAGTTTTGGACATACTCACGAGCAATGGCTCGAAGCTATTTATCCCGAAGATCGATCAATAGTGATCGCCGGACTAGCTAAATCGCGACAATTAGGACAGGAGTTAGAATTAGAATTTCGGATTGCTTATCCAGATCGGAATATTCACTGGATTGCCGTCAGAAGTAATGTCTTTCTAGATGATATCGGCAATCCCACCCGTACCGTCGGTATTCACATGGATATTACCGAGAAAAAACAACTCGAATCGCAATTCTTACGAGCGCAACGATTAGAAAGCCTCGGCACCCTCGCTAGTGGTATCGCTCACGACTTAAATAATGTCCTCACCCCGATTTTATCAGTCGCGCAACTATTACCACTGAGATTGACAAATATCGACGATCGTAGTCAAAATCTGCTCAAGATCCTCGAATCCAGTGCCCGCAGAGGTGCAGACTTAATTAAACAAATTTTATCATTTGCCCAAGGAATCGAAGGCAAACATCTCTGCATCCAACCCACTCACCTGCTGATCGATATCCAAAAAATCGTCCAGCAAACCCTCCCCAAATCGATCGAAATTGACAGAGATTTTCCCAGCAACTTGTGGACAGTATTAGCTGATATGACTCAACTGCATCAGGTATTGATGAATCTCTGTGTCAATGCCCGCGATGCCATGCCCCACGGTGGTACCCTCAGTATCGAAGCTGCCAATTGTTCGATCGATAAAACCTTTGCCAGTCAACATTTAGATGCCAAAATCGGGGATTATGTGATGATTAGCGTCAGCGATACTGGTACCGGAATTCAGCCCCAACTCCTCCACCGAATCTTCGATCCATTTTTCACCACCAAAGAGATTGGCAAAGGCACTGGTTTAGGTTTATCCGCAGTACTGGGAATCATCAAAAGTCATGGTGGGTTTCTCGATGTCCAAAGTCAAGTAAATCAGGGCACCCAAATTCATGTCTATTTACCCGCCTGTAATACCCAAATAGCTCCCCTCCAGAATGAGCCAGAACTGCCATCCGGTCAACAACAGTTGATTTTAGTAGTCGATGATGAACGAGCGATTTGTGAGCTAATCAAGACCACCCTAGAGACATATAATTATCGAGTATTAACCGCCGATAATGGTACTGACGCGATCGCGATTTATGCCGAACATTGCGACGAAATAGATAGTGTCCTGATTGATATGATGATGCCAGTCATGGACGGCATCTCGACAGTCACCGCACTCCATCTCCTCACCCCCGATTTGCCCGTAGTCGCGATGAGTGGACTCAGCTCAGTTGAAGCCATTAATCAAGCCAACCGCTTTGGGTGCCGCTACTTTCTCGCCAAACCTTATACTACCCACGATCTACTCCAAGTTCTCGCCGACTGTACAAGGTAGGGTGTGTGGGAGATGTGGGAAGGGTGGGGAGTGTGGGAGTTTCGTTGTGCGCTTTTGATAGATATCAATTTCTGCTGTTGCTTTTGGGCAATATAAGTTTGACACTCTGCTGGCTAAAGCCAAGCAGATTCTATCGAGGATTTCTGGCTATATCCCCAAGTCCCCAAGTCCCCCAGTGCGGTATCCCCTACTCAGACAAATGACCGCGATCGATTAAGATTCCAACTATACTAACCCGCCCTACATCTCCAGCCAAGCTTAATTATATGCAGAATCGGTTCTCTAATAACTTGTCTGGCGATCGATCTGGTAACGATCTCAGCTCTGGTTTCTACAACAAAACTCGGACTGTCGGACAAGGTAATCAAGCATGGGTGATGATGGGAATTATTACCTTGGGATTGCTAGGTGCGATTGGTTCGCGGCTATTTTATCTCCAATTAAATCAGGGCGCGAAAAATCGTCAAGTCGCCGAAAATAACCGCGTCCGTACTGTGGCAAAACCGCCAGTTCGCGGTAACATTTACGATCGCAAGGGTCGGCTGTTAGCTGGTAATAAATTATCCCACTCAATCTTTATTTGGCCATTAGCTGTCAAACGGGAAAATTGGCTCAAAACTCGTCATCGGATTGCCGAAATTCTGGGCATTGATGAGCAAATGATCCAGAAAAAAGTTGCCAATGTCAGCATCAATTCTGCCAAACGGGTGAGGATTGTGCGAGACTTAAGCGAGGCACAGATTACGGCACTTCAGGAGTATGGTGCTGATAAGGAAGGTATCGATGTTGATATCGAATCAGTTCGTTATTATCCAGGCGGACAACTTGCCGCTCATGTCCTCGGATACACAGGTGAAATGAATGAAAAAGAACTCGAAAAACTCCGTCCCCTTGGCTATCGATTAGGTGATGTGACTGGTAAAATGGGCTTAGAATCTACCCTGGAGTCTAAATTGCGTGGCGAATGGGGTGGTACCCAAATCGAAGTAGATGGCGCGGGTAGATTGCAGCAATTTTTAGGACAAAAAGTTTCTAAACCTGGAAATGATGTCACTATCACCATCGATTTAGAACTCCAAAAGGTAGCTGAAGCCGCACTTGGCACTAATAAAGCGGCGATTGTCGCAATGGATCCCAATACGGGTGAAATCCTAGCGATGGCAAGTCGTCCAGCTTTCGATCCCAACGACCTCTCTGGGCGGATTTCGCCAGAAGTTTGGAAAAAATTGCAAGGACAAGATCACCCCTTCGTCAACCGTGCGCTGCGTCCCTTCCCGCCAGCAAGTCCGTTCAAAATTGTCACGACTACTGCCGCTTTAGAGACGGGGAAATTCAAACCCGATACTATCCTCCAAACTTATCCCTCATTGCGGATTGGTGGCTTTACCTTCGCCGATTGGAATCACGCTGGGTTTGGGCCATTAGGCTTTCCAGGTGCCCTAAAATGGAGTAGTGATACATTCTTCTATCAAGTCGGACAGCGCGTCGGTGGGCCAAGTTTGATTGAATGGTCGCGTAAATATGGCTATGGCAAGAAAACAGGGATCGAATTACCCGAAGAAGCCAAAGGTTTAGTTGCTGATGACAACTGGAAACAACTAAATTATAAAATGCAATGGTCGATCGGCGATACGATTAATATGTCGATCGGTCAAGGCTTTCTTCAAGCTACACCGCTCCAAGCCGTTGGCATGTTTGCCGTAGTTGCCAATGGTGGCTATCATGTTCAACCTCATCTGATCAAAGATGCCACCAAACGAGAATGGCGCGAATCGATGAATCTCAAACCCACCACAATTGCCACCCTCCGCAAAGGTTTACGAGAAGTTGTCGATGGCGGTACTGGTGCGGTGATGAATTCACCGACAATTCCCAAAGCCGCCGGAAAAAGTGGCACCGCTGAAGCACCCCCTGGGCCATCCCATGTCTGGTTTGGCTCCTACGCGCCTGCCGATAAACCAGCAATTGTTGTCCTCGCTTTCGGCGAACATACTGGTGGCGGTGGTGGTAAAACCGCCGCACCAATGGTCTTGAAGGTGATGGAAGCTTATTTTAATGGTGGTAAACCTTTACCCGTAAAGAATGAGAAAGATGGTGAGAAATCAGCACCTAAAAAGACTCGGTAAGGTATAGATGTAGGGTTGGCATTTTTCAGTCATTGTCGATTCAGCCGATTTCCCGAAGGGAAGGCTCCGCCAACGAACCCCACCAAACAGATCTGTTACAATTAATCAAGATATTAATATTTTACTTGACATAATTAGAACCATGCTATTCAACATCTTTGGTGGTAAAAAATTGACCATCCCCTCCCCCGCCGATGCATTGTCTGGCAGATCTGCAAAAATGCCTCTACCTGCTAAACATTTTGTCAATGGCAATTCTTTCGCGCCGCCATATCCAGCGCAGATGGAACAAGCGATGTTTGGCTTGGGTTGTTTTTGGGGTGCAGAGCGCAAATTCTGGCAGTTACCAGCAGGGGTGTATATTACTGCTGTGGGCTATGCTGCTGGAAGTACGCCAAATCCAACTTATCAAGAGGTTTGCAGTGGTGCAACGGGGCATAATGAGGTCGTACTAGTCGTTTTCGATCCGGCATTAGTTAGTTATTCAGAATTACTAAAAGTGTTCTGGGAAAGTCACAATCCGACTCAAGGAATGCGCCAAGGTAATGATGCTGGTACTCAATATCGATCGGGTATCTACTGTTATTCTGATCATCAGCTCAAATTAGCTGAAGCTTCTAAAGTAGCTTATCAATCAGCTCTTGCAGGTGCTGGATATAAAGAGATTACGACTGAGATTTTATCCGCACCAGAATTTTACTATGCTGAAGTCTATCACCAACAATATCTCGCCAAGAATCCTGGTGGTTATTGTGGTTTAGGCGGAACGAATGTCTGTCTGCCGGAGAATTAGTGGTTTAGTGGTTTAGTGGTTTGTTATTGCCTGACAATTAGATTGGATTTACGGCAACCTTGTCGATCGAAACAATTTCACACGATCGAGCAATTAGTAGCTGTTATGGCGATCTTGCTAAACCACTAACAACTAAACCGCTCACTTAACAATTGTTCGATCGAGTCCAATATTTCTACCTGTCCCCAATTTTGGTATAGGCTAGCGGCAATTGCCAATCCCCCTGCGCCGACTCCTTCTTTGACAAAACCTTGCTCGTAGACTTGGAGTTGGGGATATTGGGAATCCGCAAAACTCAGGTTGGTAGAAATGAGGGGGATGTAGGGAATTAATTCGGAGAGCGCGACAGTATCGCCAGATCGATCGCCAGCAACCCAGGCTGTGGTGCCGACGACGATCTGAGCGGTATTAAGCTCTAAATGTTGGTGGAGTCCGATCTCGGTAATTAGAGCTGCTACAGCCAACATTTGCGTCCCTCCAGCGAGTAAAACACCAGTCGATCTACTGGCAGAAATTGCCATTCCCGCGACAACGATTTGCATCGGATCGCCAACTGCTGCCACCAATTCAAACGGGGAAAGGGGTAAACTGAGATGTGATAAGCCCTGGGCGACGATTTCGGCTTTTTGGTGATGATTGCAGACTGGATGACTACTATTGACTTTTCCTAGTGCATCGATGCCCAATCCGGCGAGGAGACTGAGTGCTGTCGTGGTGCCGCCAACGACACATTCGCCGATGACGAGATAGCTATCTGGATGAAGAGTAGCCAATTTTTCGCCCCAGTTTAAACCTTGTTGATAAAGGTGTTCGACGATTTCCAATGGTAGAGCTGCACCTGTCGTCAAGCAAGCTGCTGGTATACCGCCTAAGTCAAGATGGGGCACAGTTGGCGGGATCGGTAAACCAGCATTGAAGATATATAAGGGTAGATCGAATGCGGCGACGATCGATCGAGAAATATAGACAGGCGATGCACCTGCAATCAGTAGCGGGAGCGGGTAATCGGGTTGGAGTTGTACGCCATTAGCGAGAAATTCAGCATCAGCGATTGCCGTATACCGTCGATCTTCAGGTGTTTTCCCCGCAGCCGAAATCCCTGGAATCAGACAAGTATCTGTAAATCCTAAAACACAAGCAAATACTGGCAATTTGCCGCGATATCGATCCAACCACTGTTGAGCTTGTAATGGTTCTGTGTGGATCTCAATCATGAGGAGGGAAGAGGGAGGAGAGAGGAGGGAGGAGGCTGATTGACGGACAAATCTTTTTCCCGTAGGTTGGGTTGAAGAATGAAACCCAACATTTCTAGGCTGTTGGTGTCAAAGTTGGGTTTCGGAAGCCTCAACCCAACCTACTGATTTTCGTTGTTTCAGGAGTTTTGTCCGTC
>JANYDE010000156.1 GCA_025359915.1 Chamaesiphon sp. 336R_metabinner_41
AATCCCATCAATGTGTAGAGTAGAGCTTGGGCACACGGGAGAATGGTGTTCACTGTTCTCGTTAATATTGTTCTGTGCCCTTTTTCTCACACTTTGGTCACGATTGATACTAGTCTTTATGTATTGGTGCAAGATGTGAGAATATGAAGATTGAAGCACTAAAGCAGCGATTAGATCGAAATCGTCCCATGACTAGCGTGACGATCCGGATGCCCGAAGATGTTGTGGCAGATTTAAAGAAAGTCGCTCCATTATTGGGTTTTTCAGGTTATCAGCCATTAATTCGTGCTTATATCGGTCAATGTTTGCGCATTGATTTGGAAAGATTTGAGAGCGAGACAGTGACAGCCTTGGTAGCAAGTTTGAAGCGTCGAGGTGTTAGCGATGCAGTGATTGATGAAGCATTAAGTGAAGTCATTCATGCTGAGTCTCATTAATTGTGTCTAGCTATACTTGCATACGGGCATAACTTGCAGATCGATCGCACCCACAAAATACTACTCTCGCAAAGAATACCCAACACCGCGTGCGGTATGAATCAATCGCTTCTCACTTTCCTGCTCCAACTTCAGCCGCAGATAGCGAACATAAACCTCAATAATATTTGAATCGCCCAGAAAATCATAACCCCAAATATTTTCGAGGATTTGCTCTCTAGTAAATACCTGACGCGGATGACTCATGAGGTATTGCAGCAGATCGAATTCCTTGGCGGTTAACTCGATCGATCTTTGCCCCCGATGGACTTCACGAGTACGGCGATTGAGGCTGAGATCTTCAAACTGCAATAAATCTGTATCCGTTTCCTGGGTGCGCCGCAGATGAGCGCGGATTCTAGCTAATAGCTCCTCAATACTAAACGGTTTGACCAAATAGTCATCGGCTCCAGCATCTAAACCAGTCACCCGATCTCCGACTTCATCTTTAGCCGTCAGCAAAATCACCGGAATCTTAATTCCCGTCGAGCGCAGTCGCCGACAAAGTTCTACCCCAGTCAGCCCTGGCATCATCCAATCTAAAATCGCTAAATCTGGCTCTGACTCTCGTACCAAAGATAGTCCCGACATCCCATCATGTGCCACACTGACGCGATAACCTTCACTTTGCAATTCCAATTCGATAAATCGGGCGAGTTTGATTTCATCTTCAACCAACAGGATATGTTGTGCTGTCATCTGTTTTTTCCTCGATCTCGTTGGTGCCCATTCACTAATTATCCGTGCTTGGGCGGTTATTTGGGCATTTTCAAAGCTGGAGCCGATTGAACAGTACAGGGCTTTTTGTCACATTGCTGCTCGTAGAGCTTTCCGACATAAGGCTTCTGCCAAACAGGGGGAATTTCTAGTAATGCTTGGGTTCCAGTGAATGCTTGCCCAATGAACAAGAGCAATGCGATCGAATTTAAAACAATATGAATATTTCGCCACCGATGAGTGCGATCCTGATAAATTTCTCTAACGATCGCTAGGGAAAAAATCATTAATATCGCCGCAGTAATCCCATAATAGTAATGGGAAATATACCACTGTTCTGTTTTCCGATAAACACCATCCTGACTACCTAAAACAATTAGTGCGACACTGGTAAGGATCGCAAATACACTCCGCCACAGCCTGGTTTTTGCACGATAAAGTAATGATAATGACGCGATCGCCGCCACAAAAACGAGGCTAATTAAGATCACCTGAAATGGACTTTGCACCCACACTTGTTTATCGATAATATGGCCGAACACATCATTGGCAAATGCGATCAGGACGATACCCACCACCGAACCAGTCAGCCATCGACCTAATTGAGCGTGTTCGGGGCCTGCACTGGGCGGAATTGCACTTTTTGCTCCAGTCGATACTTGTAAACGCCGCTGACGAGTTTGGAGCGCACGATTGACAACTATGCCAATCAATGGAAATACCACAATCACAGCAATAAATGGATGTAGTAATAAGATCGTATCTCTATCCATAATAATTAATTAATAATTGATAATTGGGGCGTAATTACTGGTAAAGTAGGTATTGAATAATAACTAAATTTTAGATAGTCATTACTGCCATGCAAAAAAATAAAAAGGTATCAGGGTAAAGATTCGATCCCTTTCACCTTATACCCATTCAACAACAGTGTTCATACTAATAACTGCAACCTAACAAATTAGGCGATTACTTAACTTCACTTGCTGGGAAAGCAGTTATTCTGCCTTTTTTAACAGCAACTACGACATCGTAAGTAGCACAATAGGAGAAAGTGACATTATTGGCTTTGTTGTATAGATTGACGACCATTCCTGCCCCACCAGGTTGAACTCCAAGTGGTTCTAAATCGCCATAGAAGAACCGACGAAGTTGATCGCCACCACCAATTTGACCCTTATTTTTGGTAATTAGGCTGATCTTTTCTTGGACGGATGGGCCTTCAGCAGCACTAGCAACTATCCCGAGCGATGGAGTGAATGTGTGGGGGGCAACATTACCGACAGTAACTAAGCCCAACATTGCAGCACTTGTAAGTAAAGAAGTTAATTTCATAGAATTCCCGATCGAATATCGATAGAAGGTGGTTTGGGCGAACCCAACTGGTTCACTGATTTAACTATCTCAGTTCGTGCTGAAAGTTCTCTGAACTTAGTCGATCGATTTCCTGAATTTATACTGAAATTATACTCAGTTAAATCTCAGCAATTTCTCAGATTACTTGCGAGATTCTGAGCAGTCACACAACACACAGTTAAGTATTTGTCCAATCTGCTCTAATCGCCCCTGCTCTGTAATCACCCAAGGACGGGGTTCGATGCGGTGGTTCGTGGCGGGTATGCTGGGGTAGAGTCGAGGGAGGCTATTAGACCTCGCCCCTCTCTGTTAGATCTGGACGTGCCCGTTTCCGTGCATCCAGCTCCCGATATTCTTAGCTTGCGCTTTTGCTCCTGAGAGGTTCAGATTGGCAGGGTTCATATATTTCAACGATTTTACCCCTGTTGCTCATATGCACGTAATCGTGACAAGATTCATGTATTGCTACTAGATTCTTTTTGTCCCAATTGTCGTGGTTTCCATCTAAGTGATGTAGATGTACCTTTTCTTCACCTATGAATAATAGTCCACAGGCTGCACACTTATGGTTTTGCTTTTTGATAGCTCCAGAGGTGTATCCCCCGTAGAGTTTGCTGTTACGCGCACTCCAATAGGAAATATCGCCGTCGTAAGGTGATTTTGTTCCTTTGACGTTGACATGTTTGTTTTCGGAGTAAGAAACCGAGGGAAAAGCCTTATCCAGTAATGTTTTACTGGTGTAGCGGTTCTGTTTAGTTTCCTTGTTGAATACCGTGTATGCCCGACTTTCGATGTAGCACAAGGAGTTCCTAGACCCATCCATCTTGCAATACCTGTGATAATTCCTCCAGCCTCTGACCACTGGTGCTAATTTCTCAGCCTTGACCGTGGCACCATAATTCGAGTTGTTAACGATGTGTTTTACCTTCTTACGGAATGCTTTGTAATTCTCCACTGAGGGAGTACTCCGAAACTTACCGTTTTTCTGGACTTTAAAGTTCCAGCCGAGGAAGTTAAAACCATCTGTCGTAGCGGTAATTTTGGTCTTGCGTTCGCTGACCTTCATCCCTCTTTCTGCTAAAAATTCGCTAATTCGGTTTAGTATTGCTTCTGCATCATCTTCGGGTCGAAGGATAATCACCATATCGTCCGCGTATCGGATTGATGGTTCTATGAGGACTCCATTGGGGATTCCTTTCTTGTTATGGCGATTGCTAAGTACCTAAGCAAAATTAATTACATAATTTTCGCCAAACTCTTTAAGAATTTTTTCGACAGATGACACTAACACTTCCCAGCTAGAGTAGGCATTTATTGGAATCCATTCATACTTAATAAATCGCCATAAAATCTCAA
>JANYDE010000157.1 GCA_025359915.1 Chamaesiphon sp. 336R_metabinner_41
GACACTTTTTTTGTGATATTTGAGTTTGGATGATTAATAAAAATTATAACTGATGCCGATCGGCTCCTAATTGCTGATGGATTCAATTCGATCGATCGAATTGAATGCCATTTTATTGACTTATTCAGCAAGCCCTAAATAGAGAGATTGACGATTGTTTATGAATAAAAAGTATGTCGATTTAGTGATGTAAATTGCGATTAATTAGCCGATTATTCAGATAGAATGCACTCAACCATGATTGTGCCTCGATTGCAATTATCAATGCCAAGGAGCAAAAATCTTGATCGCCAAGCATCTCCCGATACCGCAACTATGGATCGCCCATGAGTTAGCGGCTCGCCAAATTGAACTGACCGATCTCGTTGGTCGAGTCAACTATGTTGCCAATTTTTGTGCTGCGAATGCGGCGACGATCGATCGCAGTGGAGCCTTTCCTATCCAGGAATTTGAGGTAATTGCCGAGGCAGGTTTATTGACGGCACCTTTAGCCCGAACCTGGGGTGGATTGGGATTGGGGATCGATGCTAGTTCGATCGCCAAATTGCTAGTAATTCTCACTCAGATCGGTCGAGCAAATCTAGCCGTAGGGCGGATTTACGAGGGACATGTCAACGCCCTGCAACTGATTCAGACTTTTGGCACATCCACCCAGATCGAAACTTTTGCCACCGCTGTCCACCAGCACAAAATCTTTGGAGTCTGGAATGCCGAAGAAAATGATGGCGTGACCATCACGCCCTTAGGCAATGGTAAGTATCGGCTAGACGGTGCCAAAACATTTGCTACTGGCTGCGGGTATGTCGATCGACCGTTTATTGGGGGAGCTTTGCCAGATGGATCTTGGCAACTGTGTATCGTGCCAATGGATGAAGTCGCCACCAGCAGCGATCCGAGCTGGTGGCAACCTGCGGGGATGCGGGCAACTGCTAGCTACAAGGTAGATTTTACGGGGGTAATCTTGGATGAGAGCGCGCTAATTGGTCAACCTGGGGACTACTACCGCCAGCCTTGGTTAACTGCTGGGGTAGTCCGATTCGCCGCCGTCCAGCTAGGTGGAGCCGCAGCGTTATTTGATGCCACCCGCCAATTTTTACAGAGTATCGATCGCACCCAAGATCCCTATCAAGAAGAGCGTCTGGGCAAAATGGCGATCGGGATCGAAAGTGGTCAACTCTGGCTCCAGGGTGCAGCTACCCAACTCGAACAGTATCATCCGATCTTTGCCGGAGATCCAGCGATCGTTCACCCTCAAGCAGTGGCTCTAGTTGCCTACAGCAATATGGTACGCACGGCGATCGAGCAAATTTGTATGGATGCGATTCAGCTCTGCTCTCGATCGGTGGGAACACGCGGATTATTGCCCCCACACTCGATCGAGCGGATTATTCGCGATCTGACACTCTATCTGCGCCAACCTGCCTTTGATGCTTCGATCGCTTCAGTTGGGAAGTACGTGCTAAATACAAATGTTGCCGATACCTTGTGGAATCATGCACAATCCACCTGAAAGCTTGACAGTCGATTCAGCTCCAACTAACTCTGGTATTTTATTAGCAGATCCCACAGCTTTACCAATCCGAAACATTAACGCGATCGTTGGCGTAGCCTCTCGGAACGAGAATCGACAGCGTGTGCTAATCGTGGCACCCCATCCCGATGATGAAACTCTGGGCTGTGGTGGAGCAATCGCTTTGCTCTGTCGCCAAGGCTACGATGTCAGTGTGCTGATTATTAGCGATGGTACGGGTTCTCATCCCAATTCTCAAAAATATCCAGCTCCAAAGCTCCGGTGGATTCGATCGCAAGAAACCCTCACCGCACTAGCAATATTGGGTGTAGATCGATCGGCAATAACTTTTTTACATCTCAAAGATGGTGTAATTCCCACCATAACTGCGCCCAAGTTCCATCTAGCAAAAGTGCTGTGCTGTAACTACTTACAAGCAACCCTACCCGATGCAGTTTTTGTACCTTGGCGATTAGATCCACATCACGATCATCGAGCCACTTGGCAATTGATTCAAGCAGCAATTTTGAGCTTGGGAATGACACCACAAGTGATTGAATATCCAATTTGGGACTGGGATATTTCCCAGCAAACAACAGCAGATCTGAGTCAAATTACTGGGTGGAGATTAGATATTCAGTCAGTATTGGCGCAAAAACATCAGGCGATCGAGTCCTATCGATCGCAATTGGGTCAACTAATTGATGACGATCCGGATGGATTCTGCTTGAGTGTCGAAATGTTGGCTAATTTTACCCGTCCGTGGGAAGTTTATTTTGAACAAATTATATGAATTTATCCAATCCAAAATCGTTAAACACGGAGTTTTTTCAGCAACTTTATCAAAAAAATCCCGATCCGTGGCAGTTTGCCACCAGCGAGTACGAAGCAAAAAAATATGCAGCCACGCTGAATGCACTCCCACGCAATTTATATCAATCCGGATTTGAAATTGGTGGATCGATCGGGATTTTAACTGAGAAACTCGCTCGGCGGTGTCAATCATTGCTATCTGTAGATGTCTCAGATATTGCTCAAGCGCAAGCAATCGATCGCTGCCAGCATCTCCATAATATTAAGTTTGAACTGATGTCAGTACCTAAATCATTTCCTACTGAGTCCTTCGACCTGATCGTTCTTTCAGAGGTGGGATATTACTGGTCTTGGGAGGATCTCCATAAAGCTCAAGATTTAATTGTCGATCGATTGCAATCTCAAGGTCATTTATTATTAGTACATTGGACTGCCGATCGGGGCATATTATCTCTAACTGGTGACGAAGTACATAATGACTTTTTAAGATTAGTCCCAGATAAACTAAAGCGAATTAAAAGTGTAGTCGAGGATAAATATCGGCTAGAATTATTTGAAAAAATTTAGTTTTCTTAGATGAAATTATCCTGCTTTTGCAGGGGGATTATGAAAGATATTGATATGAATAAACTTAAAGACGCTAACTTCTTGATCGCGGCAACATAAATACAACTAATATAGCAACTGCTAACAAGCCACCGAGGGTGATTACTGAATCGTTTAAATTGGCAACAGTAATTCCCCCAATTGCCCAAATAATTACACTGCCAAAAGCTCGATCTTGATATTTGTGAAGCAGTAATAATGCCAAACCCATACTGACGGATACCATTAACAGCGTCCACAGGCTGGGAGATAGGGGGCTACCTTGCCAACCAAAGAGATCGAGGGTAGAGGCGATATTGACAATCGTCGCAACGCTAATCCAGCCGAGATAAATACTAAAAACAGACGGTATCCAAGCGGGATATGATTGACGCAGATCGGTTTGGGATGAATGAAGACTACGATAACATTTGATTAATGCCCAAACGATGCCCAACATGACTAATGAAGACAACACCATTTGTTGGTATAAAAATAATATAATCCAGATGGATTGCAGTGCAGAAGCGATCGCGATCCAAGGACGAGTTTGCTGTAGGGGCGCATTGTCTGCACGACGATAATCGAGTTGATAAAAGCCAAAAGCAATCAAGCCAAGATAAATTACTCCCCAGATCGCGAAGGTATAATTGGCAGGGATGATTTTAACATTAGCAAAAACAGTGCTTGATAGTTTGGCAATAGTTACTCCCGTCGGTGGAAATAAATTGGTGATATAGTTCCAACAGATCGCCAATCCAATTGCGACTATTGTTGCTACTTGCCATTTTGATGGCTGACGAGTTATGTTGGATTTGTTCATGATGCTTAATCGGCTAAATTGGTGATAAATATCGCAAATTTTCTGCCAGGAGCGAATCTAACGCAGCGATCTTCAGGGTAAATCGATCGCTGCGTCAGATTTGAAAAAAACTAGCATGGACTGCCTCCAAGCGGTTGTCTAGCGTCGCCTATGGCGAATCGAGATTATAGAATTCGATAATTGGCATCTTACACGCTAGGATTTAGGCATTTCTAATTAGCTTTATTCACCGACGGGAACAACCATTCCAGGCATTGGTGCATCCTCTGGCTCGAAATCAGTCTTTTTGGCACCGCACTGGGGGCAAACCCAGTCATCAGGTAACGCTTCAAATGGAATGCCTGCTTCAACTCCTGAATCAGGATCGCCCTCAGCGGGATCGTAGACATGTCCACACTTTTTACAGATATATTTTTGCATTTTTGACTCCTAGATAAAAAAAGGATCGCGATAATTGTAATCTTAAAAACTTACAATCCTGTCTCAGGATCGTGAGGACTAGAGCTAGGATCGACACCCATTCCGGCAACTAGATCCCGTAACACAGTAATCTGTTGAGAATGCTCAAGTTGTTGGAGTTGTTGCAAGCACTGAGCTGCTTGAGGTTCGAGAGTATAGTTGTCTGGCATCGGAATAATTTCAGTCCGATCCATCCCCTGTGCCAACAAATACCAGAATAGTAATTTTGTCGTGTCGCTTAATGCGCCATACTCACGGCTGACTAAGTTATTTTTGTGCTCGATCAGATCGCGCTGAACTTGTAACTGCTCATCATGGCTCATTTCGGCCAGTTGTTTGAATAGTCCTTCCGCGATTGCTGGGGCGGCGGTGCTAGCTCCAGGTGCCGCAGGTGTAATTGATTTACCAATTTCTTTGTAGATAAACCACAGTAATGCAAGCTGTTGATCTGTCGATAAAGCGGTGAAAGCTGAAGCTAATTCAGGGCTTGTATTTGAAGTAGTAGTTGTCAAAATCATATCCTAATTCGTCCTCTTCACGATACTGACTTATTGCTCTCGATCGATACTCACTTTGGGAGGATATAACGATCCACCTAAAGGCAGATTGAAATAGATAATATTTGTGGTTTTATAGATAGGTTGGAATCTAAAAATATTTAACTTACGTCTATGAAAACTACTGCTTCAGCCGATATATCTAGATCATTGATAGAGCCTTCGAGTATCAAGGTTAATATTCATGGCATTCATGAACCAGTTATTTGTGAATATTTTGACAGATTGAATAATGGTGAATTCATGGCAACTGCTAACCTGTTTGCAGAACAAGGGTGTCTGAATCCTCCCTTCGACAAACAGCTTCAGGGTAGAGATGCGATCGCTCAATATCTCAAAGAAGAAGCTGAAGGAATTAGATTTTTTCCAGAGAATGGTAAAATCCTAATCAGTGATTCTAGTCATACTCAATATCAAATCGAGGGCAAAGTAGAACTGAACTGGTTTACTGTAAATATAAGCTGGTTAATTGAGCTAAATGCTACTCAGGAAATTACACTGATAGAAGTAAAATTGCTAGCTGATCTAGAAGATTTATTAAGTTTTAGTCGTATTTGATAACTTAGTAATTGTGCAGTTTTTAGATGATGAGAGTGCTAGAATTTTTGATGTCACCCGTATTTTCATCAAAATACAGATCTAGATCGTCACTAGTCAACATATCGACACTATTAAGATTGCTATTTTGCGCCAAAATATCATGAATAGTCGCGTAGTTACTGGCTGGAGCGATCGACTCTTTCCACGGAATAATAATTGCATCAGCTTCGATCGCTTGAACTAGATATAATGGCAAAACTTTAGGATTACCAAGCCAGCTAGTTTGGTCAACCAAGAAACCTAACAAGCAGTTCTCAGCACGATCGAAGATTGGAGCAACAATAGTTTCAATTCTTTCACCGGAATCGGAAGCGACTACAGGTTTACCAATGATATCTTTTACTTTTAGCACGATGTTTTTTAATATTTGTTTGGCTGAATCTTACCAGTTCGATCGGTAGAAACTAATCTATCCATAGAGGTAAATTAAGTTGCCGTGTTAGTACCCCATTAGGTAGATTGATTTTAATTGTTATTGATTAATACTTATGGTGGTAAATTATCGGTAAAAAATTATGACTCAATTTCCGAACATTCCCCCTTTGATTGAGAGCAACGATCGTGATTATCGTGATAGTGGTGTGCCTAGTACAGTGGCAATCGCCGGACATCCCCTCCATCCCCTGATCGTGACGTTTCCGATTGCTTTTCTCTCAGGCGCATTTGGAGCCGATTTGGGGTATTGGTTTACTCACGATCCTTTCTGGGCAAAAGCTGCGCTGTGGTTAATCGGGTCGGGATTTGTCGCGGGGCTAGTGGCGGCTCTGACGGGAATGCTAGATTTCTTGCGGATCGATCGAGTTAAAAAACATCGCGCTGGTTGGATTCACATGTTTGGTAATGTGACGGCAATGGTGTTGACATTAGTTAATTTGATCTTGCGGTGGAATAATTTTGAAGAGGCAATCTTACCGTTGGGATTGATTCTTTCGACGACTGTTGCCTCACTGTTGGCAATTTCAGGTTGGTTTGGCGCGGAACTAGTTTACCGACATAAAGTTGCGGTAATTGGTACGGGCGAACGGCATGAAGCTTGAATTAATTGATAATATAGAGAATATTACTAAGCGTAGGTCTAGAGCGTTCTAGACCTACGCTTAGTAATGAGGATTAAATAACTTGCCCTAATCTTTGGTAGGGGCAATTCATGAATTGCCCCTACCAAAGATTAGGGCGAGCGTATATCTGTAGATTACTAAGTCCTCATTTCTTAGTAATATTTTTATATTAGTGTAAGATGATGAGAGAAGTAAGAGATGTAAGCCCTTGCTACTTGTTAACTTTCCAGAACTTTCATAATTCGATCTTCCAACCTGTCGAGATCGAGGCCACCTTCATCGCGACTAATCCGCCGAACAGTTGCATTGACTCCATCCAAATTTTGTAACAAGTCTCGCAAGATTTCTTGTTGTTGACGCGATTGGGTGACTTCGTGGGGTTCTTGTACCAAGTCGCGGACGATCGTATCTTCAGATCGAGATACAACGATTGGCTCAATTTGTCCTTGGAGATACACCACAGTGCGCCGCCCTGGACCTCGATCTTGTTCTAATGGAATCAGTGCAACCACATTATCCGATCGAACATATTTACCAAATCCGAGGTGAACTAATACAGAGGGTTGGATCTTCACTAAGTTTTGTCCTTTTCTATCTCTATATCCATTTTAGAACCGACAGAAGTAGTCTGTGATGTATATGAGCAGGGGTTTTCACTCTGTTTAGGTAGTGGTTCACTCGTTGACTAATTAGTGCCAAAAGGTTGGTAACTCGAATTTACCAGCATTAATCCCTATTCCGAGGAAATGTAATGACTGACTCAATCTCAGAACAGGCTACCAACTCGATTGTCCCTGCCAACGAACCAGAACGGTTGGCTGCGCTGTATCGCTATCAGATTCTCGATACACCTGCGGAACTAGCTTTCGATCGCATCACCAGTCTCGCAGCGCGGCTGTTTAAGCTGCCGATCGCGTTGATATCGCTGGTAGATGAGTCGAGAGCTTGGTTTAAGTCCAGCATTGGTTTTGGTGCCCCTGAAGTGCCGCGCAACGATGCGATTTGTAACGTTGCCGTGTTGATTAATGAGCTGCTAATTATTCCCGATACTCGACTCGACGATCGCTTTGCCTGCAATCCGTTCGTGCAGTGCGAACCAGGGACGCGATTTTATGCGGGTGCGCCGCTGATCGATCGAGATGGCTTTAATCTCGGTACGCTATGTCTACTCGATACTGTGCCTCACGACCCGCTCACCGCTGAGGAAGAGGCAACATTGGTAGATCTGGCGGCAATGGTAGTCGATGAGCTGGAACTACGACTGGCAGCGCAGCAGATCGCTAGCGTCGATGCCGCACTAGTCGAAATTACTCAAGGTGTGGCAAGGGTGACGGGTGGAGAATTTTTTGATGAACTGGTGAGGCACTTTGCCAAAGTCTTGGGTACTGATTATGTTTATATTGGCTTGGTAGAAGGGACTGAGCCGAAAATGATGCGAACGATCGCCACTTGCGTTGGCGGAGCCTCTCCCTTGGAGAATCGCGGTAAGATTGTGAAGAATCTAGAATATCGGTTGCAAGATACGCCCTGCTGGGAAGCGATTGAGCAGCGGAAAATTTGCTCTTATCCCCGCAATGTCCAGGCGCACTTTCCGAATGCGCCGCTGCTAAAACCGCTGGCTGTCGAGAGCTATATCGCGATTCCGTTCTACGGTGCTGATGATAATGTGTTGGGATTGCTGGGGGTAATGGATGGTAAACCGCTAGAGCATGTGCAGCTAGCCGAATCGTTACTAACGATCTTTGCTAGTCGGATCGCCACCGAGCTAGATCGTCAACAGTCCGAACTGATGCTCTCCGAACAGACCCGCTTGCTAGAAGCGGTTGCAACAGGTCAGCCGCTAGATCGGTGTCTGAGTGCTATGTGTAGCTCGATCGCCAAACTCAGCCCCCACACCCGCGCCTGTGTGCTACTGACCGACGACCTACGCACGAAGTTTCCCCGATCGATTACTCCAGATTTCCCGCCTTCTTTGGGCCAAGGACTCAAGGATGCGCCGATTAACGAGCTGGCGATTGGGACGTGCGGTACGGCGGTATATTGTGGTGAGCCTGTGACTTGTGCCGATATTGCGAGTGACGATCGCTGGTCGCAACAATGGCGGGACTTATGTATCGCGCATGGCATCAGGGCTTGTCATTCCTTACCCATTATCGGGATCGATAATTTACCCCTTGGTTCGGTGATGTTGTGCTTTAGTGAGGCACGATTACCGACTGATTGGAAATATCGATTGGGCGAATTTGGGACTAAGATTGCTAGTATTACGATCGACCGCAAGCGGTCGATCGAGAAGCTGTCGGAAAGTGAAGAACGGCTGAGTTTGGCACTTACAGCCGCAGATATGGCAACCTGGGATGCAGATCTCTCCACGGGTAAAACGATCTGGTCTGCCAACCACTTCCAGATTTTAGGCTACGAGCCAACTACTGATGGCCCAGCTACCATCGAGATGTGGATGAGCCGCATTCATCCTGACGATCGATCGGCGGTGATGCAAGCGCGGGAAACTGCTCAGAGGGCGCGATCTCTCTATCGCATGGAATATCGGCTCGTTCGCGCCGATAGCGGACGAGTCGTGTGGGTTGCGGCAACCGGACAATTTCTTGATAACTATGCTGGATCAGCAATGCGGTTTGTCGGGGTGATGTTCGATATTACCGATCGCAAACAGACAGAGGCAGCAAGTCAACTGGATCGAGAGCGGCTTGCCTTCGTGTTGGATACTACTGGAGTCGGGCTATGGATGAATTCACTTCCACTAGGCGTGCTCAATTGGGACGATCGCACCAGAGCACTATTCTTCACACCGCCCGATGTCGAACCGACGATCGACTTATTCTGGAGTCGCGTCCATCCCGACGATCGTGAACCGACTCGGCTGGGAATTGAAGCTGCATTGCGAGATGGTACCTTATATGAAATCGATCACCGTGCGGTAAACCCCGATACGGGCGAAATTCGTTGGATTCGATCGGCTGGCAAGGCAACATATGCCCCTGATGGCGAACCAATCTCGTTTGACGGCATCAACTACGATATATCCCTTCGCAAACATGCCGAAACAGCATTACGCCAGAGCGAAGAGCGATTCCACACTTTGGCAGATAATATGTCTCAGTTTGCGTGGATGACCGACGAAAACGGCTGGATCTTCTGGTATAACCGCCGCTGGTTTGAGTATACTGGCACCACATTAGCCCAAATGCAGGGCTGGGGCTGGCAGAGCGTTCATCATCCCGAACATGTCGATCGAGTAGTGGGGCTATTTCGCCATCATATCGACATCGGTGAATATTGGGAAGACACATTTCCGCTCCGAGGTCGAAATGGCACCTACCGCTGGTTTTTGTCTCGTGCAGTGCCGATCCGCGATGAATCGGGGCGAATTACGCGCTGGTTTGGCACCAATACCGACATTACCGAGCTACAACAAGCCGAAGCAGTTCTTGCCGAACGCAACCAAGAACTGAACAGTTTCGTACATACTGTTTCGCACGACCTCAAGGCTCCCTTACGGGCAATTTCTAACTTGTCAGTCTGGATTGAAGACGATTTAGAAGACCAGTTGCCACCAGATAACCAGCAACAGTTACAGCTCCTGCGTACCCGTGTCAAACGGATGGAGTCGATGATTGACTCTTTGCTGCTGTACGCCAAATTTGGACGACAAGAGGCGAAGTTGGAAACCTTCAATTTTGCCGAACTTCTAGCTGAGATTATCGACTCTCTCGCCCCGCCCCAGAGCTTTAGGATCGAGATCGAGCCACCGTTGCCAACGCTTACAACCAAGCGCGTATTTTTGAGCCAAGTTTTTGCCAACTTAATCAGCAATGCTATCAAGCACCATACTTCTGTCACCGGACATTTGCACATTTGGGCGATCGAACATCCAGACTGTCATGAATTTATCATCCGCGATGACGGCCCTGGTATCGCCCCCGAACATCACGAAAAAATCTTTGGTATTTTTCAAACGCTCAAAGGCGCGGATAATAGCGATAGTACGGGAATCGGTTTGGCGATCGTTAAAAAGATCATCGAAACAGAACAAGGCACGATTCGGCTAGAGTCTAGTTTGGGACAGGGCACAACTTTTTATGTGACCTGGCCAAAGATTCACGGTTAGCGGTTTAGAGGATTCGATCAAGTATCGCCAACTCTCCCAGCATTCGCGGCGATCATTTGTCTAGAACTTGGCGCACAGATGGCAGGTCATACCATGCCAGAAAGGGATACTCATGATGTTCCCAGTGATAGCCAAAGTGATAGCAGGTTAAGAATGACCAAATCAGCGGATAGTTACTACTTGTTGCCTGATGAGAATTTTCAGCATTGCTAGAGCGATGCGGCAAATAAGTTCCAAAATAGAATAGCTGTGTCGTACTAAAAAAAATCGGTAATATCCAGAACAAAAATAGATTGGGAACAGGAATATGCAACCCAAAATGTAGAGTAATAAAGGTCGTACCTAGCCCCAAAAATTGAACAACTATTTGTCGAAAATTCAGGTATCCTTTCATGAATTTTAGATACCAAATAAAACAATTACAGTTGTGAAAATCAAGA
This sequence comes from Chamaesiphon sp. 336R_metabinner_41, assembly GCA_025359915.1. GTDB lineage: Bacteria > Cyanobacteriota > Cyanobacteriia > Cyanobacteriales > Chamaesiphonaceae > Chamaesiphon. Next base: position 10,975 of record JANYDE010000157.1, read on the forward strand.
TCGCCAGCTTGCCCAGGCTGCTGATGATGTTGCCAGTGATTTATAGCAAGTTTTTGATAGTCTAGAAGTGCGTATAATGTGACGGCAAATTGACCGATCGCATCATTTAATTGATGATTGCTGGGACATACAGATTTGTGGATTGCATCATGAGCAACAATGAATAATCCCGTTTGGATAAATGTTCGTCCTAAAATAGCCACCAATATCCATACAGGTAACAATTGACAAATATCAACAAATGATAGGAATCCTAGACTACCAATCCAGAGGATCGCGATCGTTACAGCAACTAGAAGTCCTGTCAATGAAAATGATCGGGTTTCACACTGCACAAAGTTCTCTCTCGTTGAGTAATACCATTGTTTCCGCGCCGACTCTGCCATTCGCGGAGCGTCTCGCAGAGAAAGTTGGCTTTGTGCCCTGTGGCATTTTAACTAAATATTTCCAAGTTTCCCCTTCAAAACTAGAACTTGGGACGATTCCTTCTCCACCAATAAAAGTCACTTTTCGATTGGGTTGATACAACTGCCTTGGCGGAAAATTCAAACCATGCACCTCAATTCTAATTTCAGTCATCGATCTAATACACTATCAACTTCGAGAAAAATCATGATTATTCGATCCGAGCAGCTAGCTTTTGGGATTATTGTCCGAACCTATTTTAGTGTTTGATAATCTGCACAGCCGATCGCTTCATCGCTCAATGCTTTGCAGGGATGAACAGTACACTTGAGATTATACTCACTTGTGAAAAAGAGACAATGACTGCATGGAATCTGATGCAGTCTTTGGAGATGTCTCCAACTTTTCCTAAGATTTTTCCATGTCGATACTGTATAACTAAATAAACCCAATGAAATACAAATCATGAAAACTAGCTTGTAAGCAAATGGGATCATCTGAACTAGTGTTGAATTTGACATTGGTAAAATGTTTGAATCTTACTGTAAATATCGATAAATAATTTTTGTGCATTTATCAATTAGCAGGATCTTAAAGACGATCTTAATATTCCGACTATTATATTCAGATTGATCGGCTAATGAGTATATAAAATTAATGCTACTTCAACACTAGGATATTGCCAGTTCTTCACTACCAATTTTAAGTCAAGAGAGCGTGGGACTAAATCCCATGCTCTCTTACATAGCTAAGTTTTATCGATTTCGTTACACCGACTAAACCCGTAGAGCAAGAATAGTTGGCATCAAGAGATCTAAGGAGTAGCTACACTCATATAGTGCATCAAACCGTAGAAGTGCAGAATGCCTTCCCCAGACAACCATTCGGTGAGCAGAGCCGCCATAAATCCGAGCATTGCAAACCGACCATTCCAGAGTTCAGCTTGGGGCGTAAATCCCCACTGCCACTCATTCCGATCGATATTAGTAGAAGTGATTCCTTTGGTAGGACTTGTCATGATAATTACTCCAAATCTTGTGGTGATGGGAAATAGAATGACGATTTGCCGCAAAGCTTACTTACCTATTTGAAATGTTAGGGGTAAGTACCTAAGCAAAATTAATTACATAATTTTCGCCAAACTCTTTAAGAATTTTTTCGACAGATGACACTAACACTTCCCAGCTAGAGTAGGCATTTATTGGAATCCATTCATACTTAATAAATCGCCATAAAATCTCAA
>JANYDE010000162.1 GCA_025359915.1 Chamaesiphon sp. 336R_metabinner_41
TATACATTACTTGTACGGATATATCGATTTCTTCACTAATTTTAGTTGATTTTAGCCGATTTCATTGAACTTGACTAACTTTTTATTGTTTATATCTCTCTCTGTGTCTGGGTTTTGGCTTTTGTCAGCAAGCCCTAATTACTGCTGTTTTTGGTGATAATCCTTGAGGCAAATACTCATGAGTCTTTAATATTCCTAATCGTGGTAATCCAATACTACGTGTACCAACTTTAATTGTCCCTTCTAATGTACAGCTATCATGTTGACCTTTGCACTTAAAGCTAGGAAAACCGACTGTTCTCCCGCCAATTGTTTTCTTTTTGAAGAAATCTGAAAAGGCGGCTGACAAATACTTAAGTGCATATTGAGGGCTAGTTTTAGAAACTTCATAGTACCACTCGTATTCTGGCTTGACGAATTCGACTAAAAGTTTGTGCAGATCGATCGCACTGGGGAATTTTAGTTTTTCCAATGGGAATTCTTGATTATGTTCGAGGATTCGCCGACATAAATCTAGTCCCCAATTCCAGGCATGACGAGCTACTCTAACATGTTTAGCTACTTGAGTTCGTTGATAGTTATTTAGGTTTAGTTCGGTTTTAAAACTAATCCTCATAATTGCTTGGCTACCTCCTTCAATTCCTCTACAATCTTTTTATCAGGAAGCGGGGTAAAAACCCCGCACTTCAGGGCGGCTTTGCCAGAGCAAACGGAGTTTGCCAGTATGCGCTGCGACTAAGCACTAATATTTTCGGCAGTCGGTTTGTCCTGGTTTTGGATATAGGCTTTTAAAACTTCAATCGGGGCACCGCCAACTGAAGAGGCAAAATAACTAGGACTCCATAGAGCCTCTTTCCCATAAGGTTTTTTGAAGCCAGCTTGACCGTATTTACGGCTAGAAACACCTTTAAAAGAATTAACTAGTTGAGATATAGACAACTTAGGTGGATACTCTATTAGCACATGAATATGGTCTGTTTCTCCGTTAAACTCTTCAACCTTGCAATCCATTTTCTGAGCTACCTCTTTAAAGGATGTTTCAATTACAGCTAAACTCTCAGCCGTCAAGACAGACCTGCGATATTTAGTCACGCATACTAAATGGACTCTTAGAGCTGAAACACTGTGACGCTCACGTCTTAATTGACTTGACATTTAGTGCAGACCAATATATGATTTACTTACTGACCAATTCTAGCACAGCATGAAAGCACGCTACCAGTATCGATTCTATCCAACCGACCAACAACAGCAGAGTTTAGCTCAGTTGTTTGGTTGTGTTCGAGTTGTGTGGAACGACGCACTAGCGATGTGTAAGCAGGCGGAAAAACTTCCAGGATTTAACAAGCTTTCAGCTTTGTTAACTCAAACCAAAAAGACTATCGAGAGAAGCTGGTTAGCGGATGTCTCCGCAGTACCATTGCAACAGTCTCTTCGGAATCTAGATGTTGCCTATCGAAACTTTTTTAATTCTCGCAATGGGAAAAGAAAAGGCGGAAAAATGGGCATACCTAAATTCAAAAAGAAGACTAACAAACAGTCAGCCGAGTTTACCAAAGCTGCATTTTCTATCGACGGAAAAAAGGTCTACTTAGCTAAGATTGGAGACTTGCAGCCAATTTGGTCTAGAGATCTGCCGAGCATACCAAGTTCGGTCACAGTAATTAAAGACTGTGCTAATCGGTACTTTCTGAGTTTTGTGGTGGAAGTTGAACCTATCTATAGTGAAGCTAAAAACCAAAGTATCGGCATAGATTTAGGTATTAAAACTTTTGCGGTAATGAGTAACGGTGAAAAGGCTTTTAGCCCTGATTACTCTAATACAGATCGTAAAATTCGGAAGCTGCAACGCAAGCTAGCTAGACAGCAAAAAGACTCAAAACGGAGAAGATTGACTCGTGTTCGGATAGCTAAACTTCACAATAGAACTGCCGATACTCGCAAGGATTTCTTGCACAAACTATCGACTAAAATAGTTAGTGAAAATCAAACTATTGTTTTGGAAGATTTGAATGTTGCTGGGATGGTTAAAAACCGCAAGCTCTCAAGAGCAATCAGTCAACAAGGTTGGGGTGAGTTTAGGAGTTTGTGTGAAGCCAAATGTGAAAAGTTCGGTAGAGCATTTCAGGTAATTAGCAGATGGGCACCGACTAGTCAGGTTTGTTCTATTTGTGGCTTTCGATGGGGCAAAATTGACCTTTCTGTTCGCTCTGTTGTTTGCTTGAATTGCCACACCGAACACGACCGCGATGAGAATGCTTCAAAAAATATAGAAATGGTCGGCACAGGGAATTGGCACGACCTAAAATGGGCGGGGAGCGATAGTAAGACTACCTCGGTAGCAAATTGCGATGATCTGCCAAGAATCACTGTGGCTTCAGCCCAGTGAGTATTTCAATCTTGTGACTTCTACTACCATAGAGTAGCTGGTAGGTTGGGTTGAAGAATGAAACCCAACATTTCTAGGGTGTTGGTGTGTTCGTTTGGTTGTCTCTTTACAGAGAGGCTCCGCCAACGCTATCGCTCTACCCAACCTATGATTTGTCTGCTATTTAACGATTGATCCAAAGTCAGCCAAGACTCGCGCATGATTGCGAACCAACCCTAATAGATTCAATCGGTTGGTTTTGATCTCTGGATTTGAGTCCATGACTAATACGCTATCATCGCCATCAAAAAAGCTGCTAATTGCGGGTGTAAGTTGCGCTAGAGCATCGATAAGTTGTTGATAATTACGCGAAGCTTGAGCAGCTTTTGTCTGTGGTTCCAGGGCAATTAAACCATCGTAGACAGCTTGCTCTGAGGATTTTTGGAACAGGCTGATTTGGACTACTTGGGTAGGTGCTAATTGTTGGGTATCTAGGTTTCCTTGGGCAGCTAATTTACTCGATCGATTGACGGTTGCATAGATATTTTCTAAGGTACCGTTATCGCGAATCTGTTGGAGAAATACGGCTCGATCGCGAGTATCAAGTAAGTCTGTGAGGGCGCGTTGAGTGTATTCTGGGTCGTTTTCACCTAAGACGGCATTGACGAGATCGTAGTCGATGTGTTTGTCTTCTTGGAGGAGATTTCGCAATCTTTGAATAAAGAAATCTTGTAATTGTTGGGTGAGTTCGGCGGGGTTGATTTGGGGGCGGACTTGTTGAAATTTGGTGACTATTTTAGCGATTAATTGTTCGAGATTTATACCTAAGTTGGCATTCCAGGCAATATTGACGATCGCATTTGCTGCACGTCTGAGGGCGAAGGGATCGGATGAACCTGTGGGTAACATGCCCAAGCCAAAGATACAGACTAATGTATCGAGCCTGTCAGCAATGCCGACGATTTGTCCAGTTAAGGTTTGGGGGAGGCTATCTTCGGCATTGCGGGGTAAATAATGCTCGACAATTGCAGTGGCGACTGCGATCGATTCACCATTGGAGATCGCATATTTAGATCCCATTATCCCTTGGAGTTCGGGGAATTCGCCCACCATTTGGGTGACGAGATCGGCTTTACAGAGTAAGGCTGCGCGGGAGATATTTTGACAGTCGGTAGGATTGAGTTTTAATTGAGAGGCGATCGAGTTAGCATTAGTAACGATTCGATCGGCCTTCAATTTTACCGATCCTAAATCGGCTTGGAAAGTTACGGTTTCTAGTTTGGGTAAATAGTCGGCTAATGGTTGCGCTAAGTCGGCATTATAGAAATATTGTCCGTCGGCTAATCTCGCCCGCACGACTCGGCCATTTCCGGCGGCGATAATCTCTGACTTTGCCGGATCGCCATTGGAGATCGTGATAAAGTGCGGTAATAATTTCTGTTTGCTGGCATCGGTAAAGATCGGGAAATATCGCTGATGTGTCACCATTACCGTGGTAATTACTTCGGTGGGTAACGCCAGAAATTCATCATCAAATTTACCGACTACGGCGGTGGGATATTCGACTAGATTGACTACTTCGGCGAGTAAATCAGGATAAACTTCAGCCACCCCACCCATTTTCGCCGCCGCAGCTTGAATCTGTTGCTCGATATCGGTTTTACGTTGGTTTTGGTCTACATTTACGAAACCATCTGCCAAGGTTTTTACATACTCAGCGGCTGAAACGACGGAAACTGGTTCGGGATGGAGTACCCGATGAGTGCGGGAAATACGATCGCTTTTAACTATATCCTCAGCATTGACGATTTCGATCGGTAAAATATCCTCATTCCATAATGCCACCAACCAGCGAATTGGACGCGGAAATTTCAACTCTCCATCCGCCCAGCGCATTAAGCGTTTACCTTCCAATTTAAAAATCCATTGGGGGATTAACTCGGTTAAAATCTCCCTAGTATCTCTTCCCGCGATCGTTTTCGTGATAAAAATAAATTCACCCTTATCAGTCGGACGTAATTCGAGACTAGATACATCCACCCCTTGCTTCTTCGCAAACCCAATCGCGGCGGGAGTCGGTACGCCATCCTTATAAGCAGCAGCCGCCGGAGGGCCTTTGATTTCCTCCACCCGATCGACCTGCCGATCTGGTAAATTAGTGATAATCGCGGACAGACGGCGTGGCGTAGCATATATTTTTACCGTGCTAGTCAAAGCCTCAATCGCCAAACTCGCCGGAATCATCTGCTCCCACTGACGAATCGCGTCGCTGATAAACCCTGCGGGCAAATCTTCAGTACCGACTTCCAACAAAAAATCAGACATATCGAAAAATTAATAATTACAGCTAAAAATATAAATTTAAGAGAAACTCGATCGGAGATCTACCAGTCTATATTATCGATCGAACTGGGTTGAATTCTCCAAAATGCTAGAGAGGAGGGCGGGTTTGAATTAAATCTCTAGTACAAACACTATTATTAGCATAAACAAATCCAGCTACAGATCATACAAGTATCCCCTCTGCGTTCTCTGCGCCTCTGCGGTAAAAGAATTCTTAAATGCGTGCTAGCCTAACAACTAATCCTCAAGTCCTAATTATCTACAACCCAGCAGCGGGACAATCGACCAATTTACAGAATACACTCGATCGAGTCGCAAATCTGTGGCGCGATCAGGGTTGGCAAGTCCAGATCGCCGCAACCACCGCCCCAGGTGATGCCACCATCAAGGCACAGCAAGCCGCGCAAGCAGGCTATCATGCCGTAATTGCTGCCGGAGGTGACGGCACGGTTAACGAGGTGATGAATGGCTTGGTAGGCACCTCCACCGCTCTGGGCACATTGCCATTAGGTACCGTGAATATTTGGGCGCGAGAAATGGGGCTGTCGATGGATATGCTCAAAGCTGCCGAAAGTTTACGCAAGTCAGAATTAGCCCAAATCGACGTAGGTATGGCGGGAAATCGCTATTTCTTGCTGATGGCAGGAATTGGCTTTGATGCGGCTGTCACGGCGACTGTATCGGCATCTGAGAAGAAAATGCTAGGTGCGATCGCCTATGTCAAACAAGCAATCCAAGTTGCCTGGAATTTTCGCGGGGTGCGGTTGAAACTGCGGATCGACGGGAAGAAGGTGCGGGGTAAAATCTTGATGGTGGTAATCGGCAATAGTCAACTCTATGGCGGAGTTGTAAAATTCACTGCCCATGCGACGATCGATGATGGATTATTAGATGTGTGCGTGATTAAGGGTAGGGGGATGTTGTCTGCACCGCAGCGGTTAATTTCGATTTTTACTCGTAACTATAATCGCGATCCACAGGTGAAATATTATCAAGCCAAACAAATCGAGATTCGTCCCAAACGCGAGAAGGCTCTCCCTGTGCAAATAGACGGGGATTATCTCGGTACGACACCAATGAGTTTTCGAGTGGTGCCCAGTAGTCTCTGGATCTTAGTTCCGCCAAATGCCGATCGATCTTTGTGGCAATCTGGAGATCGATATTTGCCAAATTAGTGGGAAAGATCCCCGACTTCTCAAAGAAGTCGGGGATCTGGCGTGGCGTAAAGATCTAAGCTTCTGCTGTTGCTTCTGTGGAAGTATCACCTTCTGCTACAGCATCTTCAGAAACTTCCGGCTCCGCAGCTTTGATGACTGGGGGCTTGGCTTTGCTGGGCTTAGGACCTCTCATCAGCGCGAGATTCTCTGGTGCTTTGGGTTCTTCTCTTTTATTTGAATCTCTTCTACCACCTTTATCTGCACCGCGATTGGAGCTACTTTTCTTAGCAGGTGCTTCAGAAGATCTGGGCGTACCGTCGTTCTCAACTGGGGGATTTTGACGATCGGCTTTTTTGATTGGACGGTCTACCATTGTTCGGTTTTGAATTACTATTGGTATCTTAGCTTGTCGGGGAGCAATCTCCTAAGATTGTCTACAACAACCAACCTCGGATCTACTTTACATTAGTTTGCGCGATCGAGATCTCTGGGTTCTTCTTCTATTATACTAAGTCCCCATGCACGATCGAGTAGAACGAATTGAATCGGTAAAGGCGGGTAGTCTGAGTGGACTTGCCGCCGGAATAAGCTATTGTCTAGTGATGACGATAGATCGGTTTGTGCTGAATGGATATGCTAGATTCTCTTTCCCTTCGGGAGGCTTCGCCAACAGAGAGGCTATGCCAACGATCGTCAGTCTGGGTTTAGAATTAGCGATCGCGGTTATCTGTGGCTTTCTATTTGGTGTCACTTATCGTTATATCATTCGGACCGATCGCAACGATCATCTCAATTCTGGTGCGGTGTTAGCTTTCGGTTTGGTGCGGGGTTTAGCTCAGATAGATGTAAATGAATTCGAGTTATCCCAACTCTGGCTGGATGGTTTAATTGTAGGCAAAAGTATCTTATTGTTTGCGATCTCTCGTCATATTCTCGATTATGCGCTGGCGGCGAGTTGGATTTTACCATTTGCTCAACAGGGTAGAAATTCAACCTCAGTTTTATCCAGACACTAGTACTGCGTAAATCTATTTCAGCCCCTCAGTACTAGCTATCCACTATCCACTATTTAAGTCTGCTTTGATTTGTGACCATTCTCGATCGGATAATGGCTGAATCTCAAATTTTATCTGAAAATGTCTTTGAGCAGCCTGAGTCAGAGCACCAATAATTTGCGAGTTAGCCAACTGAAAAATAGACGTGGGTGGTTGTGAAATGATCTCACCAAATACTCGTTCAAATAAATCCAAATCTGGCTCCAGTCGCATTGAACCATGTTGTAGAATCGCCCCTGATTTGATTAATTGAGCACTGCCAATTAGTTTGTATCCATCTGCACAAACTAGATCCGCACTTGTTGCCATACCAAAACAATTGGGATTGTGAATATAACCTCTGCCAGCATTCCCATAGTTTAAATCAACACCGATCGATCTCCACCCATCGATCAGGAATTGACAAATTTGTTGATACACTTCGACTCTTTTTCCTACAAATCCCGATCCGATAATTGCATATGTCAAATCCCCTTGATGCAAGACACCGCGTCCACCAGTCGGACGTTTGACAAGATCTACCGCAGCAGATTGCCAAACTAGAGATTGCCACTGCTCAGGATAGTAGCGTTGGTGATATCCGAGCGAAATAGTCGGATTTGACCAAGTATAAAAACGTAATGTCGGTGGAATTTTGCCTAAAACATGTTGCTGTAATAACCATCGATCGATCGACATCTGGATTAGTCCCGTAGTCTCAATCGGTGGAATTAATCGCCAAGTTGGTGCTAAATCAATCGATCGATCTATATTCACTTAAGTACTTAGTAATAAATAATGCTCTGGACATTTTCTTAATGATTCGACCTGGCTCTCAGATATTTTATTGCTAGGATTGGACTACTTTTTTAATATTAATTGTTAGAAATGTTACCACGGAATAATTGTATCTATTTTTATTTTTAGTCGATCGAAATCAAGAAATGTAGGATATAATCTCGGCACATGGAATTTCTGAAATTTCTGAAGTTGTTGTTCTTTAACGTTATCTGCACGTCCTCAACATGAAAACAAAATTGTTCTCTTCCATCCTAGCAATCGGTACCCTATCTAGCGGGGTTTTGCTCAATGTCACACCCGTTGCTGCTGGTGGTGGTAGCTTTAAGGGTAATTGTTCTAATGGCGGTTTTCCCCGTCAACATCAGCCGGACAATCACCATCCGAATCAGCCAAATCCCGAACATGCTCATCACGGTGAGCATCATACCAACCAGCCAAATTCCGAAAATTATCACCATGAAGATCTCCATTCTAACCAGCCTAAGCTAGAACTTTCTCACCACAACGATCTTCATTTCAACAACCAGCCTAGTTATCACCATGCTACCCTCGGTATCGATGTTAAGCCGGCTCAAACTGCTTATAAGTACGATTACAGTAGAGCAGGTGGTGCCCACAAAGGACATTAACTTGATAGTTATATTTAAGCTCACATCTTGCACCAGTTTAAAAATACTATTACTGATCGTAGATCCAGGGTACCCACAAGGGGCACCCCTACAGGTTAATTGTGTAGGGGTGCCCCTTGTGGGTACTCGGATCTACGCTTTTACTCGCACCTGTATGAAAGCTATTAGTATCTTCTGTGTCTGAGAAAGGAGTCAGCTTTTCAGGGTAAATTATGCATCAAAACAAACGACGGTCTAATTTTCAACGGATCCAGCGCAGCCGGAAAATGTTGCTGGTTGGATCGATTTTACCTATTTCGCTACTTTCTAATAGTGCTGTCAGAGCAGAGTCTGCGGCATCAAAAGTCAATGAACTAGTATCCAATCCTCTGCTTCAGGTAGCCCAGACAGATGGAGCTAGAATACCTACGTCAGCAGCAGATCTAGTCCCTCAAGCTACTAAATTTATTGATGTGACTGGTTATTGGGCAGAGCCTTTTATTAGTGCCCTAATTGCGAAAGGAATTTTGCAAGGCTATCCTGACGGCACATTTAAGCCAAGTCAGCTAGTAACTAGGGCTGAGTTTGCGGCGATTCTCGACAAAGCTTTTAATCTTCAGCCGACGAGATCTGGGAAAAAGTTTGCCGATATTCCCCAGACTTATTGGGCAGCAAAAGTAATTGACAAAGCTTATAAAAGTGGATTTATATCGGGTTATAACGATCGAACTTTTGCACCGAATCAGCCGATTCTGCGGATTGAAAGCTTAGTTTCGGTCATCAACGGCAGTAAGCTCGAACCTACTGGTAAATTAGAACTCGATGGCGTATTTGGTGACGCGGCTCAAATTCCTAGTTACGGTCAGAATGCAATTGTCGCCGCGACCCAAAGGTGTCTAGCGGTGGGAGTTGATTATGATAATAGTAAGCTGCCAGGTGGTAATTTTCAAGCCGATCGAGCTGCCACTCGTGCGGAGATATCGGCTTTAATCCATCAGGTTTTGGTCAGTGTTGGCAGGTTGAGTGCGTTGGAATCAACCAATCCCGCTAATAAATATATTGCCTCCTGTCCTGGCGGTACCTATGTTCCGATTGTGGCTAATGCCCTCCCACCACAGCCAGTAGTAGAGCCAGTTCAACCGACCAAGATCGATCCTGGCAGTGTTTTTACCAATTATGGCTCTCCAGTGGGTGGTCTCAACAGTCCCAGTGCTTTTGGATCCAATTGGGGCGATGTATTTGCTGGCGTAGGATACCAGCGGACTACTCGCCCAGCAATTTTCAGCGTAGCAAATGCGAAGGGACAAGGGATTGAGGATGGAGTGTTGGCATTTGGCGTTGGATTGGGTGATTCCCGCAGGCTGGTAGGTCTGGAAACAGTTGCGACATCCAATAGTACGGTACGGCGGGGCTTTTTTAATGAAGGGGCAATTAGTCTCAAACTTCACAAGCAGTTTGGCGAAAACTTTGCCCTGGCGGTTGGTGCTGACAATGCGATCACTTATGGCAATGACAGCGATGTCGGTCAAAGTTACTATGGGGTCGCCAGTTCGATTTTAAATCCTAGTACCAATATCGGCTTTTTGAGTAACACGACTGTCTCTCTAGGTATTGGGAATGGTCGATTCCGTAGTGTCGGGGATGTTCGACTCGATCGCAGTACCATCGGGATCTTCGGCAGTATTGGGACTCGGCTTTCTCCCAATTTGTCTCTAGTTGCTGACTGGGATGGTCAAGATTTGGGTATCGGTCTTCCCATCGGCTTTTCGATAGGAGATAATTTTGGTATTCAAGTCATGCCAGGAATAGTCGATCTCGTAAATAGAGAAACTGGCGGTAGTCGCTTTGTCATCAGTGGCGGTGTGGGCTATCGTTTCTAGCGGATCTCTTGCTGTGGATTTCTGATATCAGTCGATGCATGATTTTTCATATTTGAAACTCACAAATCCCCCAGTCCCCCAGTCTCCTCATCCCTCAATGCGTTTACCATTACCTCAATTTAATACTGGTGCCAAAAATCCTCAGCATATCGCTGAGGTGATTGAGACATCTACCTGTGAATTTCTGGCGCAATGTCTGGAACCTGAAGATCTCAAATTAGCGGTAATGCCAACTTTTGGTAGTATCGTCAAAGCCGCTGATGAGGAATCGGGCAATCGAATTTTTGCGGTAGTCTATCATGCTACCACCGCGCCGATCGATTCCGTCCATCGCGCTCGTGCGTTGGGGATGTCCCTTGATGAATTGCGGGAGGAGCAACCCCAGATTTTTGCGATGCTCAAAACTGAGTTTAAAGCCGCTATTATCGGTTTTGAGGACAACAAGGGGCAAATGTATCAATACCTACCGCCACGTCCGCCCCAAATCCACCAGGGGGTATATCAGTGCGATCCAGAGGAGATTATTAAATTTAGCGAACAGTTAGAATTTTTGCGGACGCTGTTGCAGGTACAAGGTGCGCCAGTGGAGGCTCTCACTGCTGCGACTATTCGCGAAATTCATCAGCTCAGAGCGCGAGATCGATCGTGGCTAGTTACGGCAGGACGCACTGTCAGTCTGATTCTCAAGGATGATTATGATAGATTGCGCTATGTTTTATCCCAAATCCGTTAGATGCTAATTAGTGATCGAGGCGAACAAGAACTATTAAAATTGATTCAACCTTATTGTCTCCCAAATACGATCGGCGATGATGGGGCTGTTTTGCATCCACCCGCAGGTTGTGAGCTGGTGGTGACTACGGATGTTTTGGTTGATGGGGTGCATTTTAGCGATCAAACCACAACCGCTTTCGATGTAGGCTGGAGAGCGGTTGCCGCGAATTTATCCGATCTGGCGGCGATGGGTGCGGTACCATTGGGGATCACGGTGGGACTTAGTTTACCACCCCAATTACCTGTGGTGTGGTTGGAGCAGCTTTATACAGGGATGCAGGCTTGTCTGGAACGATATGGCACGGGAATAATTGGTGGAGATTTGACTCGATCGAGTATTATTACGGTAGCAATTACGGCTCTAGGTGCAGTTAAAGCGGATCGGATTATTGCTCGATCGACTGCACGAGTTGGTGACTCGATCTTGGTGACGGGTTATCATGGTGATTCCCACGCTGGTTTACAGTTACTTCTCGATCCTCAGTTAAGTCGGGATCTGAGGATGTTTACGGATGCAGCCGATTTACAGGTACATCGCCAAAGATTAATTACAGCACATCAACGCCCTCAACCGCGATTAGATATTCTCCCGATCATCGAAGAATTGAGAGCGGGTGCGAGTGAGATCTTCCCAATTTCGGGGATGGATAGTAGTGATGGTTTAGCAGATGCGATCGATCAAATTTGTCGATCGAGTCGAGTAGGAGCTATACTGACTCGATCGAGTCTACCGATCTCGCCATCCCTATCCCAACTGTTTCCAGATACCGCCGTATCATCTGCTCTGTATGGCGGGGAAGACTTTGAACTAGTATTATGCCTACCCGCACCAATTGCAATGGCTTTAGTCGATAAAATCGGTAGAGATGCTGCAATTATCGGCACAATTACTCGATCGCCAGATATTATACTAGTCGATGATAGTGGTAAATATCCAACTATTGAGATCGATCGACAATCTGGATTTCAGCATTTTTAAAGACTATGCTGGTTGAATTACTGCGTAGATCTTTACCCCACCCCAGCCCTCCCCTTTACAAGGGGAGGGAGCCAGAAGCCCCCCTGTCTTGTCGTTGTCTTGACGCACACAAATGGGAGGTTCCCTCCCATTTGTGTGCGTTGGCGTAAGCCTGCCGTAGGCACAGCCTTCCCGTTCGCGTAGCGTCTCCGTAAGGAGAAGGGAGTTGCGTTGCTTTTTTATATCTCCTGTCGGAGAGGCTATTGCGGAGGCAAAAGCTCCGCTACCGCCAACGGGGGGAACCCTAGATATAAAAACGCCGCTTTATAAGGGGGGTTGGGGGGGTAACGCCATCTCAAAGCGAAGTCTAGTCCCTTCCAATTCCCTGACAAATGCATTTTTACCAATCAGATCCCAATCTCACAACATTAGCAGAGCAAGCTCTTGCAGATATTTGGACAGAATTCCCTGATTTAAACCGCGAACAAATTGCCATAACGTGGCTGGTTTACGATCGACCAATTCCAGTGAATACTGGAGGAGCGATTACCGCCGATGAGTTGTGGAAATATCCAGTTAGAGGATTTAACTATCGCGGTAGCGAGCGGATTTATCCAGCGAGTATTGCCAAATTATTTTACTTGTTAGCCATGCAAGAATGGCTCCAACAAGGGATGGCGGAACCTTCTGCCGAACTCGATCGAGCGATGCGGGATATGATTGTAGATTCTAGTAATGATGCTACGAGTCTCGTCGTTGATACCCTGACAGGTACCACTAGTGGGCCAGAATTATCCCCAGGGCCATTTACCACCTGGAAAGCGCAGCGTAACCTGATTAACCGCTATTATCAATCCCTTCGCTGGTCGGAATTAGACTCAATTAATATCAACCAAAAGACGTGGAGCGATGGCCCTTATGGACGCGAGCGGATATTTGTTGGGGAAATGCGCGAAAATCGAAATATGCTGACCACAGATGCCGTAGCTAGACTCATGCATAGTATCATCGGTGGGGCGGCTGTGAGTGGAGATCGATCGAGTCAAATGATGAAACTACTCCAGCGCGATCTCAGTTTAGCAACAATCACCCCTGATTCAGGCGAAGAGAACCAGGTAAATGGCTTCTTGGGAGCAGGTTTACCACCGGAGAGCCAGATCTGGTCGAAAGCAGGTTGGACATCCCAGGCGCGCCATGATGCGGCTTATATTGAATTGCCCGATCGATCGCCTTATTTACTAATTGTATTTACGGAAGGAACAGCTAATAGTCAAAATCGGCATATTCTCCCAACGATATCTGAGCGATTGGCTACACTTATGTCTTAAATCGAGACATTCGAGTGAGGGGATTTTAGTTAGGAAACTATATAATCAATTATCCAGTCTAAAACCTAATCAGGATTTGAACTGCCAGTACTAAGTAACGTCACTAATATTTGAAGAGTAATCAGTACCCGATATGATCCCACCTGTTAATGTAGCACCTATTCCACAACTAAATAACTCGAACCCAAACGCTCAACAAAGCATCAGTCAGGATCGAGCAACTAGAAAGATTTCTAGCAAAAATTTTGCGTCGAATTGGAAAACCCAATCGCCTGTAAATAGCCCCGATCTCAATAGCACTCCCAAACTTCAGATTGCCCAATCTGAACTACCTGGTGGTTCTACTCAAACTCCGCCAACACCAAGCATCCGAGACACAGGTAACGGCTATCCATCTAGAATTCCTCAAAACTATTTTGGCCCAGCAATTGGCTTTGGTACTGGTTCATCCTCTTTTGGGATAGTTAGCAGATTCCCCTTTGCCGAAAATTACTCCATCCGTCCATCCGTAGTTTTTGGTTCTGGTGGAACCACTTTGCGAGTTCCTGTGACTTACGATTTCGCGCTGGGCGATAAAGAACCATTTGAGCGCAATCCACTGTTAACCTTTAATGCAGGTGGTGGGGTTCAATTTAGTTCTGGCGGTGGGACTGTTCAAGGTGATAAATTTAGCTTATTGGGCACCATTGGTCTTGATATCAACTTGTATGAAGGTATTGCCATCGCCGTCAGCTACAATACCAATTTTGGTAATGTTAATGGTACTAATATTGGGATTGGATTTGAGTTTTAAATATAGTAATTACATTTAATTCCGCATCACTGAGGTTAACTTATAAGGGCGGTACTGTCTTGTCGTTTTTTATTCTGGAGGAACCCCAGACTAAAAACTCCACTTTGTGCCCGCCCTTATTAAGATTCAAGCTTCTCTAATTGGTAACTGGATCACAAATTCTGTCCAGCCTTTGCTACTTGAAACCTTGATTTTGCCATTTAACTGTTGAACTAATTTTTGGACTAGTGATAGTCCCAAACCACTACCCTGTTGCGATCGATTACTCCCAGGAATGCGATAGAATTGCTCGAAAATATGTGGTAGATGTTGCGCTGAGATTGTAGCCTGATTCTTAATCTCGATCGTCAACCAGTCTGAATTTGGATCTCCATGAAGATCGACCAAAATTTCTCCTTCGACATGAGTATATTTACACGCATTGTTTAGCAGTTCTATAAATATTTTGGTCAAACAAATTCTATCTGTCGTGACTGTTGGCAGCCAATCAGAGAGTGAAGTAACCAATTTCTGTTGAGAGATATCAGCTCGATGAATAAAAGGCTCGATTGTTGTTGATAGCCAACTTCTAATTTCTACAGATTCAAGATTGATATTATCGATCGCTAGTTCCAATCGTTGCAGATCTAAGATATTATTAATTAATTCGACTTCTCGATCGCATTCCTGCTCCAAGATTGCTAGATATTTTTCCGCTGGATGCCCTGATAACAAACCATCAATATCGGCATCCATTTTTAAGCTAGTTTTTAGCATCCGCATCGCCATTTTAATATTCATCAATGGTGCCCG
Organism: Chamaesiphon sp. 336R_metabinner_41; assembly: GCA_025359915.1. Lineage (GTDB taxonomy): Bacteria > Cyanobacteriota > Cyanobacteriia > Cyanobacteriales > Chamaesiphonaceae > Chamaesiphon. The sequence continues at coordinate 14,837 of JANYDE010000162.1, forward strand.
CAGATCGTGGGAAATATTATTGATAAACTCGTCCTTTTTGTGGCAAATAGTCTCTAATTCATCAACTCGTTCGATCGATTCAGCCAGATATAATAATGGCGATGAACTGGATACATTAGATTCACGACTATCGGCAAATTCTCTCAACATATTCATCGCCGCAACTAATTGCTGTCCCAAAGCTTGTACCCAAGATAAATCTTGCGCTGTCCAAATACTATTGAGATTTCCCGACAAACAAATTCGTCCCCATAATCCACTCTGATTGTTACCATAAAGATCGGGCTGTTCGACTAAGGGAATAAAGACATATCGATCGCAAATATTAACATCCATAACTGTCGTCATCGCGGTAAATTCAACAATTTCGCGCTGATGTAACCGCAGATCGATCTCTTGCGCTTTTTCTGGTTCTAAATTTAATGTTAATTGTCCCAGATCTGGTAACTGCGCGATCGTCAACCATCGATGTAACTGTGGTTGATATTGCTGAATTAATACCCCATCCAGCACCAAGATTTCTTGAATTTGGGCGGCGGTAAGTTGACACAGATAAGTTGAGTCGGTATGACTGAGCATCGGGGGATGGGAGATGGGAGATGGGAGATAGGGAAATCCGTCTAGTTCAGAGATTAATAAAATTTGTTACAATCTGGGAACAAAGCATGATAAAAAGGATATGAGCGAGCGAGAGCCAGCAGAAATAGCGTCATTAGCCACAAAATTGGAGAGTCCAGATTTGCGCGATCGCATGGTAGCATTAGCATCACTGCGAGATTTTCCCGCCGATGTTGCCCTACCATTGATCAAAAAGGTACTTAATGATGAAAGCTTACAACTGCGATCGATGGCAGTATTTGCACTAGGTGTCAAGGTTACACCAGAATCTTACCCGATTTTGATCGAGATCCTGGCAAATGACCCCGATTATGGGATTCGCGCTGATGCAGCAGGTGCGCTCGGCTACTTAGAAGATATACGCGCCTTTGAAGCACTCGTCAGGGCATTTTATGAAGATACTGATTGGTTAGTAAGATTTAGTGCGGCTGTCTCCCTGGGAAATCTCAAGGATCCACGCGCTTTTGATGTATTGATGCGGGCACTAGATTCGCCCGAAGTTGTGCTTCAGCAGGCGGCTATTGCGGCATTAGGTGAGATTAAAGCGATTGCTGCTGTCGATCGACTATTATTATTTATCGAGTCTGAAGACTGGCTCGTGCGTCAACGCCTAGCTGAATCATTAGGACAATTACCAACCCCGAAAAGTATCTCCGCACTCAAGTATCTCACCAAAGACAGTCATCCTCACGTAGCGGCGGCGGCGACTATCTGTTTGCAACGGATGGAAGAATAGATTTCTGAAAGAAATCAGGGGATAGGGAATAGGGGATAGAGGATAGGCGATCAGAAGTTATACTAGTTAACGGTTTAAATAAAAATTTTAAGACAATTAATTATTAAGAAGATATATTCCCTGTTCCCTGTCCCCTATCCCCTATCCTCTAATGAATATCCGCGAATTTTTTGAGTTAAGTGCTGGTAAATGGTTTTCCCAAAAGACTAGCCAACACTTAACATTGAAACAGTCAGAGCATGGAAAGTCCGATTTAGTCATTGAGATATTACCTACTGATAATCCCCAAGTCACCAACCTCTGTCAACAAGCAAGTATCGAGCCTAGCTCAATTTGGGGCGGCGTAAAATACACCTGGAAAGGAACAGTCGCATGGGATGCACAAACCCAAAATCCGGCAAATCAACAGGGTGAATCGATCGCAATTGCCATTCCCGATGCTCCAGAAGCTAGAACTGGTAAACTAGTTCATGCCTCTAGTACTAATGACAAATCTCCCCAAGTCGCTCGATATACGATGGGTGATGACAATGCGCTGACTCTAATCACAAAACACGAACATACCTGCTCCGAAGAACGAGTTTGGTTCGAGAGCGATAACGTTCGAGTTCGCACCACCATTATCACCCAGGCGAATGGTGAATCATTGGCTTCCTTTTATTCTGAGATTCGGATGGGAAAATAGCTTTAGGCTTTTGGATTTAGGGGAAAGGGGCTTACCCACCCCGATAGAGCCGTAGGCTCTATCGCCCCTCCGAGGAGGGGACTTTCTACTCCCAACTCCCAACTTCCCCTTATCTATTGCCAAAGTTATGTCGAAATGTAACAATGCGGTTGGGATATTATTATTAGGTAAATTTTAAAAATACGTGCAATCAAATCTAGTCGAACCAGTCAATCATAGTGCAGATACGTTTGAGCGAGAACGGCTCCCCTTCACCATTCAAGATGTCCGAGCAGCGATCCCCAAACATTGTTTTGAGTCTTCTGTCTGGAAATCGTTATCTTATTTCTTCCGCGATGTCGTAATTGTAGCTGGATTGTACGCGATCGCTTACAAATTAGATAATTGGTTATTTTACCCAGTATTCTGGTTCTTACAAGCCACCATGTTTTGGGCATTGTTCGTAATCGGACATGATTGCGGACATGGTTCATTCTCCCGCTATAAGTGGCTGAATAACTTAGTCGGACACATTACCCACTCATTTATTCTCGTACCTTATCACGGTTGGCGGATCAGTCATCGGACGCACCACCACAATACTGGGAATATCGAAACCGACGAAAGTTGGTACCCAGTATCTGAAGGTAAATATGATGATATGAAGGGATGGGAGAAATTTCTCCGGTTCGACCTGACTTTATTACTCGCTTATCCATTATACTTATTCCGTCGATCGCCTGAGCGTCCAGGCGGTTCCCATTTTCACCCAGCTAGCCCTTTATTTCGCGAGTCGGAAAAATGGGACGTAATTACTAGCAGTATTTGCTGTGCGGTAATGGTTGGTTTAGTGGCTGCGGGTACATTTACCTGGGGTTGGCTGTGGTTAGTTAAATTCTATCTCATGCCTTATTTGGGATTTGTCGTCTGGTTGGATTTAGTAACCTTCCTCCATCACACCGATGACGATTTACCTTGGTATCGCGGTAAAGATTGGTACTTCCTCAAAGGTGCAATTTCGACGATCGATCATGATTATGGTTTGATTAATGATATCCACCACAATATCGGCACCCACGTCGCTCATCATATCTTCCTAACTATCCCTCACTACCACCTCCTAGAGGCGACAGAGGCGATCAAACCAGTCTTAGGCGAATATTATCATAAATCCGATCGTTCCATCTGGGCAGCCTTCTGGGATGCCAAGGAGAACTGTCATTTTGTGACCAATACGGGGACGAAGATTTACTATCAGTCTAAGTAATGTGATTGCCGAAACAGAATATCTAGTCTGAACTGTGATGACAATGATTGAATGACGAACTATGATTAGTCGCTAGAAGGCAATCATAGTCTATCCTTTAATCATTCTAATCACAGTTGAGACGTTATTAAGGGTCAATCATCAAGCAACTCGATCGATCTTGCTTTACTCTAGAAGGTAATAATATTAGGAGTTTATCAAAGTGGGTAGCGTTACAGTCATCAGTGATTCACAATTTGAGAGTGAAGTTTTAAAAGCCGAATTACCTGTCCTAGTATACCTTTGGGCGGCATGGTGCGGGCCTTGTCGATTGGTTTCACCCTCGATCGATTGGATTGCGACTAATTATGCCGATCGAGTTAAAGTAGTGAAGATGGAAATAGATCCAAATCCTGAAACTGTTAAAGCGTATAAGGTAGAAGGCGTTCCCGCAATTCGACTGTTTAAGGGCGATGAAGTCGTTCACTCTTGGGAAGGCGCGATTAGTAAAGCGAAATTAACCACGATGCTCGATAGTAATCTTTAATATAATTAAAGATCTAGTTGTTCATGAATATTTTTTAATTATCGTTGAGTTGGTGCGTTACGCTCCGCGATAACACACCCTACGATATTTATTTTATGCGTTTTTCTCAACGTCTCCAACCATTGAAAAGTAATGTATTCGCTGATATGGATCGAGCGAAGGGAAGAGCGCGGGAACTGGGACAGAAAATAATCGATCTATCTTTGGGTTCGTCAGATTTACCAACACCAGCTCATGTAATTGCCGCGATTCAATCGGCTTTAATCGATCCGAGTACTCACGGTTATTTACTATTTAATGGTACCCGATTATTTCGGGAAGCTGTGGCAAATTGGTACACGAATAAATATGGGATAAATGTCGATCCAGAAACAGAAGTATTGCCGCTGATTGGTTCGCAAGAAGGTACCGCACATTTACCCTTAGCCATTCTCGAACCTGGGGATATCGCTTTGCTAATGGATCCTGGCTATCCCTCCCACGCAGGCGGTGTGTATTTGGCTGGAGGTGAAATTTATTCGATGCCCTTATTAGCGGAGAATGGATTCTTGCCTGTATTGGCTGATATTCCGCCTGCAACCCTAGCGAAATCACGAATGATGGTATTGAGCTATCCGCATAATCCTACCACCGCGATCGCGCCCCTAGCCTTCTTTGAGGCGGCGGTGGCTTTTTGTCAGCAACATGATATTGTGTTGGTGCATGATTTCCCTTATGGGGATATGGTATTTAGCGATATTCAGGTACCATCGATATTGCAAGCCGATCGATCGAAAAGTGTCTCGATCGAGTTTTTTACGATGTCGAAGTCGTATAATATGGGTGGGTTTAGAATCGGTTATGCGATCGGTAATCGGGAATTAATTCAAGCTTTACGCCAAGTTAAGGCGGTGGTCGATTTTAATCAGTATTTAGGTATTTTACACGGTGCTGCTGCCGCGCTTGGTGGCGAGCAAAGTTGTGTCAAGAATACGGTTGATACGTTTAAACAGCGGCGAGATACGTTTGTGAAAGCTTTGGCGGGTATTGGCTGGGATGTGCCTACGCCGGATGCGACGATGTATATCTGGGCTAAGTTACCGCCAAAATGGGAGCATGATTCGATCGGGTTTTGTACGGAATTAGTCTGTCAAACTGGTGTCGCTGCTTCTCCTGGCGTGGGCTTTGGCAAGTGTGGTGAGGGTTATGTGCGGTTTGCTTTGGTACATGAGCCTGCTAAATTGCAATTGGCTGTCGATCGAATCGCAACTTTTTTGTGAATATTTATATTTATATTTATCTCAACCCAGTCCTGCTTGATTTGATTTAGGAATGACTAATCGCATTCCACTCTTTTTCCCATCGCTATCGCCATGATAACGAGGGATAATATGAATTGTGGCATGATTCATGGCTTGTCCTCCGGCTTTATTGATATTCATCCCCACATTAAAGCCATCGGGTTGAAATTCTTGGGTGAGAATTGATTGAACTTTATTCGCCATCAACCAGCAAGCTGATTGTTCTTTGGCTGGTAGCTCAAAATAATTGCTAATATGTCGTTTTGGAACGATTAAGACGTGCCCTTTGTTGAGTGGATATCCATCGAACATTGCGTAGGCGGTGGCTGATTCTGTGAGTAAGTTTATTTTGCGATGGGGATTGCAGAAGATGCAATTATTCGGTGAATTCCATTGGTGGTTGTAATGGACATATTCATAAATCTCGCAGTATTCATTTAACTGAATAGATTTGAATGGCAGTTTGACAGTGCATTGATACGTTGGTTTCTTATGAACGTAATGTTCTCGAAATCCTTCTTTCCGTAAATCTCGCCTGACTGCATAATATGCCTTACCTCCAGGCTTGAGTAAATGCGCTATATTCATCAATACATCCGCCTGAATTTCTGGCATTAATACATTGAGGACATAACAGCAAACGATCGAATCAAATTTACCTTCAGGATATGTATTCGCATAGTATGGATCGTAGCCAGTAATATCAAAACCCTTTTGTTGCAAAAATTTTACATCATTTCCCAATCCACAGCCAAAATCAAGAATGCGTCCTGTGAGTAAATTTTGTGCTAATAAAAACTGGACTGGTGACGATAACTTGATTCGATCGATCGCAGTAAGATGACTAAAACTGTTTGCTTGTTTCCTCATTTAAAATTAACGATTGCGGCTAAAATAATTGATTAGTAACAATTTTGCCGAACGATATTCTTCAATCTCTATTGCAATTTTAACATCATAATCCAACTTGATATTTAATCAAACCAATTTATCAATTAGTCCACTAATTGATTTCTGAATCTTTTGCTTCCGCGACCACTTTTCAAAAGCTTTGTTGTAGGTTTGTCCTTGACGTTGATAAAAGAATTTCCAGGCATCCAAACCAAAGCCCATACTCCAGCAAACTAGCACGTACAAAGACCAAAGTGTCCCGATTCCGGTCAGGAAATTCAGGGCAATCAAGCAGGTATTGGTAATTACATATTTACCTGCTTTTTCCTGAAACTTCGATCGACGATAGATCTCAAACTCTCGAAATTTCTCGCTGCTAGTCTGTTGAGTCAGCCACTTAGTTTCAGCCAGCTTGAGGGTATCTGGCGAAATTCGCAATTCATCAGCAATTTCTAATAACTGCGCGTAAGATAATTCTGTATCTGAATGAGGATATTGCGCCAAAGCAATATTTAGGATCTGTTGAACAGCTTCCTGATTGTAGGCGCGAGTTAAAGACTGTTCGGATGAGTTCATATCTATTCGATTCGCCAAGGCGAGGCTCCGCCAACGAACTAATGGCTAAGTAAGTGGATAGACAAATATCTACCCCTAAATTATGACATTTTTAACTGAGAGCGGATGAATCGCTTGTTACCCAAATCCCCGTACTTGACAGCAGTTTAGCCGACTATTTTCCACCAGCCAAAACTAGGGCCGATCCAGCGCACCATAAACCACCCAAATACCAATAACCAAACCCCAATCCAAGCACCTTGAGTACTAACTCGCACAAAGTCTTCTGACTGGGTTGTTGTCAGCGGGAGCCACGCAACAATCCTTTTTCCTTCGGGCTTTCCGTTATTCTCTTTCCGTCTTTTTGCATCACCCATTACTATTTCTTGATCGACTCTACGTATTTAAAGAATCTAGATAGTATGCAAGAGTGTTGTCAAGCTTTGGTAACTAATTTTAATGCGAAGATCTTTATCCCGCCCTAACCCTCCTCTTGGAAAGTAGTTCTAAGGGGGTTGGGGGTAAAAACTATCCCAACTGAGTGACCAAATGTATTAGTTCGGGCAAAATGAGTTTTTCCATCCCTAGTTGTACTGCACCACGGGAGCCAGGAAGAGAGAAAACTAGCAAATGCTTGTATGTCCCGGCGATGGCGCGGGAGCTGATGGCGCGGGAGCCGATCTCTTGATAACTGAGAAACCGAAAAATTTCCCCAAATCCAGGTAAGGTTTTGGTGAGACAATTAGCGATCGCATCGTAAGTACAATCGCGGGGAGATATACCCGTACCGCCATTGAAAACGATCACTTGAATTGGCGGTATGCTGTTTGCTGCGATGTCTAGTTGGGCGCGAATCTGGGTCGGTTCGTCAGGGATAATTTGATAATGACCAACTTTATGTCCCGCAGCTAGCAGTAGTTGTTTGATTAATTCACCACTGCTATCTGTTTCAGGTGTGCGCGTGTCACTGACTGTGATTACCGCACAATTAATCGAGATCGCCTTGTGGCACGCTTGCGTGATGGAAGTCGGATCTGGATGAGGTTGGGACATCGCTAATTACTCAGCTTTTTTCAACCCGAGTCCATTTGCTTCGGAATAGCGTTCCATGAATCGCATGAACCGATCCCACTCTGCACTAGAATTCATGATGTACAAGACTTCTAGTGCTTCTGGTTTGCCATTGACAAATTTTGCTTTGACTTCACGGGTGGTAATCTCACCTTCTTCGTCAAGCATGTACATTCCAGTCACTTCTTCGTTGACTTCGTTACCCAGGATTGCTGGCTTCTCGAAGTAGAATGAAGCGGTGCTTTGTTCGCCTGATTTTGATCTGGTGAGTTTGACATCCGGAACTACGGGTTCAGTGATGCCTACCGAAAACTGAATTTGCGCCATGAAAATTTTTGTTTAATATTTATTAATATATCTTAGCTTGATCGAGAGTTCCAAAATTGACTGACTTAAATCCTTATGACTGGATCGATCGATCTTTGGAGACGATCGAACGAGCGAATTGGTATCGATCGACTCAAGTTATGACTAGTTTACCTGGAACTGAGGTGGTGATTGACGGTCGATCTTTGATTAATTTTGGTAGTAATGATTATCTTGGCTTGGCTAGTGATGAGCGAGTGATTCGGGCGGCAATTCAGGCGACACAAGCATTTGGTACGGGGGCGACTGGTTCGCGGCTGATGAGCGGACACAAGCAAGTCCATCAAGATTTGGAATTGGCGATTGCAACGTTAAAGGGCACTGAAGCTGCTTTAGTCTTTAGTTCGGGCTACTTAGCCAATTTGGGCACAATCGCGGCTCTAGTGGGCAAGAAAGACCTAATCCTGAGCGATCGACTCAATCATTCCAGTCTCAAAAATGGCGCGTTGCTCAGTGGTGCCACAACGATCGAATATCAGCATTGCGATATCGACGATCTCCGCCAACATTTGCAGGTACATCGAGCCAATTACCGTCGCTGTTTGATTATTACAGATACCGTTTTTAGTATGGATGGGGATATCTGTCCGTTGCCAGATATTCTGGATCTGTCGATCGAATACAGCTCGATGTTATTAGTAGATGAAGCTCATGCCACAGGTATCTTTGGAGCCACTGGAGCGGGAGTTGTCGAGCATGATCATCTGGCAGGAAAACCACTGATCGAGATCGGGACATTGAGCAAAGCCATCGGTAGTTTGGGTGGCTATGTCGCTGGTAGCAATAGTCTGATCAATTTTCTCAAGAATCGCTGTGCGAGTTGGATTTATACCACCGGATTATCCCCTGCCGATACCGCTGCGGCACTTACCTCGATCGAAATCATTACCACCACGCCCCAACTCCGTCAACAATTGTGGCAAAATATAGATTACTTAAAACAACTATTCAATCGACAACTCCCACAACTTCGACTAATTCCATCGGTATCGCCAATTATCTGTCTCGAACTACCAGATGCTCAAAGGGCGATCTTGATCGGTAGTAAACTCAAGCAAGCAGGCATCTTTGCCCCTGCAATTCGTCCGCCAACCGTACCCACTAGTAGAATTAGACTATCGCTGATGGCAACTCATCAACGATCGCAATTAGATCGATTGGTTAATACGATTGACCTCATATTTAGCGAAGCTAAAAATTGAATCCAATCGATATCTATCCATCTACCACGCTTGACAAAGTAACCCTAAAAAAATCACAATAGTTCACACAGAGTGTCAATTAAAAGATCTCTTAATTAATGTATGCTCTAGTTCAACTCCCCCTCACCCCTTACAAGTTTTGGCAAAACCAACCTCTCGCTTTGATTATGAACAGGCAACCCAGATCACTAAACAATTAGTGAATCAGATGCCCCAGTGGTTGCGACTGCCATTTATCCGAAGTTGGGTGTTTTGGGCCATTATCACTCTAGGTATTTCTGGGGGACTAGTTTATCTAGCCTTAGGTTTATTATTAAATCCGAAAGCAGTCCCAAACTGTCCCGAAATGTTTGTGCCAATGTCCTCAGCATCGCTGCGAGTTTATTGTGGACAACTAGCTGCCAGCAAACAAACATTGCCAGACTTAGTTACGGCAATGAATCTAGTCAAAGACATTGCCCCAAACGATCCAACACATAGTTATGTTGAGAGCAATGTCCAAAAATGGTCACTAGCAATTCTTCGATTGGCAGAATCTAGTTATCAAGATGGTAAATACGATGAAGCGTTGAATGCAGCTAAAAAAGTACCGAATACTGTACCCGCTTACAAGATTGTCGCCAAAAGAATGGGACAATGGGATGAAACTTGGAAAAAAGCATTAGCCTTTGATCGAGAGACTAGAGAACTCTTGAATACTTCCAAGTGGGTGAATGCCTATGCGATCGCCGTTAAATTAACTCACTTAAATAATAACTACTGGGCGACAACAAAATATCAAGAATTAGCAGACTTAGTTCAAATCGCCAAAGCTGATAGTTCCAAATTAGACGAAGCACATCAATTAGTTAAAAGTACCGAAATCAAGCCACTACTCAAAGCCGTAGAGATGGCAGGTAAAATTGATGTCAAAAGTTTTGCTCATGCTGAAGCTCAAACTATTATCGCCACCGCAGCGACACAGATGCTCAAATTGGCGAAAGCTAGACTCGATGCGAATGACTGGAAAGGCGCGCTCGAAATTGCCAACAAAACGCCTGACTCCCCAGAGCTAAAAGTCGAACGTGAAAATATCATCAATCTATCCCAATCGCAGTCACATGCTGTCAATGGTACTATTTCTGAATTAGAAACAGCGATTTCTCTCCTTCAGAGCATTAAATCAGATAGTCCCTTATACGCGAAAGCGCAGAAGTTTTCAGGTGCTTGGCAAATAGAAATTCAGGATCTCGCTGGACTCCAACGCGCTCGTAGTGTTGCGGCGACTGGTACCGTCACCGATCTCCAATCCGCAATTACCGAGGCTCAAAATATCCCCACCAACCATCCTCGTGGTAAAGAAGCTACCCAAGTCGTAACTGAGTGGCGCAAGCAAATTGAAACAGTCGAAGACACCCCATATGTTCAAGCTGCGGACACCCTCGCCGCAGGTAACACCATCGAAGGAGTCCAAAATGCGATCGCTCAATTGAGTCAAATTCGCCCAGGACGCGCCCTCTACGCTCCTTCTCAAGTCAAAATCAAACAATGGACTGCTGACGTTCAGAGAGCCGAAGATGGCCCAATCCTCGAACAAGCGGATAGCTTGGCAAATGGTGGAGATCTGGCAGGGGCGATTAATATGGCGCAAAGAATTGGCTCAGGTAGAGCAATGTCCGCACAGCGTCAAGAACGGGTGAATGATTGGCAAGCTCAACTTCAAGCTGTAAATAATCTCGCCGCCGCCCAAAAACTCGCCCAAAATGGTACACCAGAATCATTACTAGGAGCAATTCAAGCCGCAGCTAGAGTCCCGAAAAGTTCGTCACTACGAACTCAGGCTCAGTCGGCGATGGATAATTGGAGTGGACAAATGCTAGAAGTAGCCCAAAGTGTTGCCACCAGCGACCTGCGCCGAGCAATTTCGATCGCTAAAGTCATTCCTAGCCGCACTTCAGCCTATACTCCCGCTCAGAATTTTATGCAACAATGGCAACAGCAACTCACTCCGACTGTGGTTCCTGGTATGCCAAAATCGACTGATGACAATGGTTTACCAAATTAGACCATCGCGCTCAACATCAGGATATTTTGGATACCTGTAGATCGATCGAGCAGCATGTATTTGCTGATGTTTCACCACTCGATCTCCAGCGTCGCTATCGATACCTAACAGTCAGACAGGGAGTAAGGATCGAGACTGAGTGGTTGGCTTGGTGTGATGAAGCGATTGCCTTTGTCAAACAATTTTAGATGCCTAATATTAACTGTCTGAACTATGATTTTTCGGATTTAATAAATGGACTAAGATTTTCCGATAGTAGCTCATCACAGTCCATCATTTAATCATTCTAATCACAGTTCAGACAGCAAGTAGGAGTCAATGATTTACAACTTACTAACCGTGGCGTTTTTTGTGCCATTGCCAAGCGTGAGCGATGATATCTTCCAGCTTGGGAAATTCAGGATTCCAGCCGAGAACTTTGCGGACTCGATCGCTACTACCGACTAAGATAGAAGGATCGCCAGCTCGTCTGTCGCCATAGACGACTTTAATCTCTTTACCAGTAACTTGTTTGGCGGTTTCAATTACTTCTTTGACTGAGTAGCCATTGCCATTACCCAAGTTAAATACTTGACTATCGCCACCTGCAAGGAGATAACCCAATCCTAAAACATGAGCCGTAGCTAAATCCTGAACGTGGATATAGTCACGAATACAAGTACCATCGGGAGTAGGATAATCAGTACCATAAACCGAAATATGCTCCCGCTTGCCCATTGCCGCAAATAGCACCAGCGGCACCAAGTGAGTCTCCGGCGTATGATCTTCGCCTAATCGTCCACTAGGATCGGCTCCAGAGGCGTTGAAATACCGAAAACGAACTGATTTGAATCCGTAGGCAGTATCGAAGTCAGAGAGGATATTTTCGACCATTAGTTTGCTAGTCGCATAGGGACTAATTGGCGCGAAGGGACAATCTTCGACAATCGGCGTGGTTTCGGGAATTCCATACACCGCGCAGGTGGATGAGAAGACTAGTTTATGAATATTTGCAGCACGCATTGCTTCGAGCAGATTCAGCGTGCCGACGACATTATTTTCATAGTACATGGCTGGTTTTTCGACGGATTCACCCACGGCGATGTAAGCGGCAAAGTGCATCACCGCATCGATCTTATGAGTTGCGAAAACTTTGTCTAATGAAGCTCTGTCACGGGTATCACCGACAAATAGTTCTACACCTAAAACGCTATCGACTAATTCTTTGTGCCCATACTCTAAATTATCAAAAATCACTACCTCATAACCCGCTTGTTTCAAGGCTAAGACGGCGTGGGAGCCAATATATCCAGCTCCACCTGTTACTAAAATTGTTGACTTTTGCTCGGACATCTGGATTAGCTAATAAATTATGGTAGTCACATAGCTAGTGTACCCATGTGATGGTACAGAGGTTGATAATAGAAGTATTCAGATTGAGAATCTTCCCCACCACTTGTATGGAAATCATCCGCATCGCTGTTCTTTCGGACAATTATATCTTTTTGATGCTCGACTTAGAACGTAAAATTGCCGCCGTTGTCGATCCTGCGGAGGCTGCACCAGTACTAGCAGAATTAGCTCGTCATCAAGTCGAACTCGTAGCAATTTTCAACACCCATCATCATGGAGATCATGTCGGTGGAAATAAAGAATTAATCGCCGCATTTCCCAACGTCTGCGTGTACGGTGGTGCCGAAGATCGGGGGAGAATTCCCGGACAACAGGTATACTTAGGTGATGGCGATCGAGTCCAATTTGGCGATTATCCAGGGGATAGGCTCCGCCAACGAATTGGTGAAGTATTCTTTATCCCTGGGCATACTCGCGCTCATATTGCCTACTATTTCCCGCCAATTGAGGATAATGTTCCAGGTGAATTATTCTGCGGGGATACAATCTTTGCGGGTGGCTGCGGCAGATTATTTGAAGGTACTCCCGCCCAGATGGTAGCATCGATGACGAAGTTGCGACAGTTGCCAGACAACACGCGAATCTGGTGCGCTCATGAATATACCTTAGGCAATCTCAAATTTGCCGTCACCGTAGATCCTGAGAATCAAGAACTTCACCAGCGATTAGTCGATGTCACCGAATTACGCACAAATCTTGTTCCGACTGTACCCACTTCGCTAGGGCTAGAAAAACGCACAAACCCTTTCCTCCGCTGGGATGTCGCTGCACTCCAAGCCAGCGTATCCAGTCATGATGGTGTCGAAACTTTCGCTCGAATTCGCGGACGAAAAGACCAATTTTAGCCAAAACTCGGACTTTTCCAGCATCCTAAAAGTTAGAAAATGTTGATATTAAGCTCAAGGCTAAATTTATGTTGAATCGACTTCTGGCGTTGATGATGCTTCCATCCGAAACGCGGGGTACTCCGATTAGCGGTGAGAGTAGTCACTCTATTGAAAGGGCACACTCGAACCTCTCGGCGCGGCTATTGCTCTTGGCGTTAGCCTGCCGTAGGCACTGGCAAAAGCTCCGCTGCTGCTAACGAGTTTCGTTATTGTTTCGCTGCTTACTGTTTGCCAAAGCCTTGCGCTAAACTAGGGAGTTATAAGCTATCTCTAGATCTCGCCCCACATCCCCCAAATCTCCTAGACTCCAATTATGACGAACGTTCCTGTTTCGCGAATTCGTAACTTTTCGATCATTGCCCATATCGATCATGGTAAATCTACCTTGGCCGATCGATTGTTGCAGGATACGGGTACAGTCAGCAACCGAGAAATGAAGGAGCAGTTTCTCGACAACATGGATTTGGAGCGAGAGCGGGGAATTACGATCAAGCTTCAGGCGGCGCGGATGAATTATACCGCCCTAGATGGTCAGGAATACGTCTTAAATCTGATTGACACCCCTGGGCACGTAGACTTCTCCTATGAGGTGTCTAGAAGCCTACTAGCTTGCGAGGGTGCGTTGTTGGTGGTGGATGCTTCCCAGGGTGTGGAGGCGCAGACGTTGGCGAATGTGTATTTGGCGTTGGAGAGTAATTTAGAGATTATTCCAGTGCTAAATAAAATCGATTTACCTGGAGCGGAGCCGGAGCGAATTCGGGCGGAGATTGAGGAAATTATCGGGTTGGATTGCAGTGGGGCGATTTTAACTTCGGCGAAGCAGGGAATTGGGATTCAGGAAATTTTAGAATCGGTGGTGCTATTAGTACCACCACCTAGAGATACGATTAACGAGCCGTTACGCGCTTTGATTTTTGATAGCTATTATGACAGTTATCGCGGGGTGATTGTCTACTTCCGTGTCATGGATGGAAGTGTCAAACGCGGTGATAAAGTTCACTTGATGGCGAGTGGAAAGGAATATGTGATCGATGAACTCGGTATTCTTTGCCCGATGCAAGTTCAAGTAGACGAGCTGCACGCGGGGGAAGTAGGCTATTTCGCTGCGTCGATTAAGGCGGTTGGGGATGCGCGGGTAGGGGATACGATTACCCTCGTCAGTAATCAAGCTACTGAAGCTTTACCTGGTTATGCGGAAGCGAAACCGATGGTATTTTGTGGTCTGTTTCCAACGGATGCCGATCAATATCCAGAGTTGCGAGATGCACTTGATAAATTGCGGTTAAATGATGCGGCATTAAATTATGAGCCAGAAACATCCAGCGCGATGGGGTTTGGTTTCCGCTGTGGATTCTTGGGATTGCTGCACATGGAAATCGTCCAAGAACGATTGGAGCGGGAATATAATTTAGACTTAATTACGACTGCGCCATCAGTAGTTTATCGAGTAACTGATAATCACGGTGTGGCAACTTATATCGATAATCCCAGTACGCTCCCCGATCCCAATCATCGTCAAAAGATTGAGGAACCTTACGTCAAACTAGAGATGATTACGCCCGAAGAATATGTCGGGACATTGATGGAACTCTGTCAAAATCGGCGGGGTGAATTCAAGGATATGAAATACTTGACAAAAGGGCGAACAACGGTAATTTACGAGATGCCTTTAGCTGAAGTTGTAACTGATTTCTTCGATCGCATGAAATCAAATACACGCGGTTATGCCAGCATGGAATATCAGATGATCGGCTATCGTGAAAATCATCTCGTCAAACTAGATCTAATGATCAATGGCGATCCTGTCGATGCTCTCGCGATGATTGTCCACCGCGATAAAGCCTATAATGTCGGTCGCGCCATGACTGAAAAATTAAAAGAATTAATCCCCCGTCACCAATTCAAAGTCCCAATTCAAGCCGCAATTGGTAGCAAAATTATCGCCAGTGAAAATATCCCCGCACTGCGCAAAGATGTCCTAGCAAAATGCTATGGTGGTGACATTTCACGGAAGAAGAAACTCCTCCAAAAGCAAGCCAAAGGTAAAAAACGGATGAAATCTGTCGGTACTGTAGATGTTCCCCAAGAAGCATTTATGGCTGTCTTAAAATTAAATAAAGACGGTTAATCTAATCTTTACTTGTTCGGATCTGTAGGGGCGGGTTTATGCTAGTAATTTATGCTGCACTATGAACACTGGAACAAACCCGCCCTAACCCACAAGAAATATAATTATTGATTTAACTATCAACTATCAACTATCAACTATCAACTATCAACTATCAACTAATTAAGTGTGGTTTTAAAAGCAGTTTTATTTGATTTCAATGGCGTAATTATTAAGGACGAATTAATTCATCGAGAATTGATTGATGAATTATTATTGGCTGAAAATCTACCACCACAAGGCAAGGAATTTTGGCAAGTATCAGTAGGTAGGAGTGACAGAGCCTGCCTCTATGAACTGCTAAAATTGCGGGGAAGATTTGTGACTGATGAATATCTGGATAAACTAATTGCTAAAAAAGCGATCGCATATCGTCAGCGATTGGAGCAATTAGATACTTTACCAATTTATCCTGAGGTGGTCGATTTTATCAAACAGATGTCTGAAAGTGGCTATAAATTAGCGGTGGTGACTGGGGCAATTCGATCGGAAGTAGAGTTAGTATTAGAGCAGGCTGGGATCGATCGCTATTTTGAGACGATCGTACCTGGTGATGAAATTAAGCAGAGTAAACCAGATCCAGAAGGTTATTTATTAGCAGTCGATCGATTAAATAAATTGTACCCCGATCTGGACTTATTCTCATCTGAGTGTATCGCGATCGAGGATACATTCGCTGGACTTCAAGCTGTCAAATCAGCAGGGATTCAAGCCGTAGCTATTGCAAATACTTATCCCTTCCACATGCTGCAACGACGGGCAAATTGGACGATCGATCGGTTTGAAGATCTGGAATTCGATCGAGTCAATAGTTTTTTTGAATCTGTAGGATAGAAACTAAGACTAGCTGTCAATTTAGGTAGCCTTAGTTTTGCGTTAATTACTTTAGAATATTTGTGAAGTGTTGAGTTCCGTACCTGAAGTTGCGATATTATTGAATGTATCAGGTTGGAATGCTTGGCAATAGCATTACTAACTACTAATATCGGCAAGTGTTACTCTCCAGGCTAGTAGGGGGTTAAAATGCAGACAGTAATATGCTTAATTACGCTCATGTTTGTGAATGGGGCTTATCTGTTTATTTCTTTTAATATGGAATCAATGATTCCAGATGCTGATAATGAGCAGGTAGAAGAAGTCATTGTTTCCTCAATTATCAATACGGAGTTCGATCCTGCTGATATTCTGGATCTGGATATCCTTGATTTTGCTGTTGATGAGTTAGATAACGGCGAGCCAGATAGTTCTGCATCTCGCAGTCCTCATCTGGTACACGATCGCGTCTAGGATTGTGATTTATGATACATCAAATCAACTAGTAGCGATAGACTGGTTTGTGAATCCGTTTGGTTAGGTTTTGGATACACTGATATATGCGACGATGATAGTCCAGATCGAACAGAATGCTGGCAAAAGTAGTCATGCAGTCATATCCTTATTAATCTTCCTCCACTAGCCCCATCAGATGACTTTGAGCGAAAATTTAAAACATTCCCATTCCCAGGTAAATGTTCGAGTGGAATGTCTGCATCAGTTATTTGAGATTCAAGCAGATATTCACACGGATAATCCAGCAATTGTCTATCAGTCACAGGAAATTAGTTACGGTGAAGTGGAGGCTCGATCGAATCAATTAGCGAATTTTCTCCGCAAACAGGGAGTAAAATGTGGTTCGCGGGTGGGATTGTTATTACCAAGATCGCCAGAATTATACATCGCGATTTTGGCAATTTTGAAAGCGGGTGGAGCTTATGTACCCCTCGATCCTGAGTATCCAGCCGATCGAATTGAATACATTCTAGCCGATTGTGGGATCGAAACCATTGTGACCACGACTGGGTTAGCGGGTGCTAAGTATTTAACAACCACCAATATTGTCTGTGTGGATAGTTGTGTTGAGGAGTTAGCTTTAGAATCTACCGCTCGGTTGGCGCGAGATTTAGTACAGGTGGGCGAGCGGGATTTAAGTTACGTTATTTATACTTCTGGTTCCACAGGAAGACCAAAGGGTGTAGAGATCGAACATCGGAGTAGCCGCAATTATATTCAGGTGGTGAATCAAGCGGTTTATCACGTTACTCCACTCGATCGAGTATATCAGGGTTTCTCGATCGCCTTTGATGCGTCGGTAGAAGAGGTGTGGTGTACCTTCGCTGCTGGTGCGGCGTTGATTGTTGGTTCCGTGGAGCAGACGCGCTCTGGGGTCGATTTGGCGTACTTTCTGACAGAGCAACAGGCGACGGTGTTGTCTTGCGTACCGACGTTGTTGGCGATGATGGAGATTGAGGTACCGACGATTCGGTTATTGATTCTCGGTGGGGAGCAATGTCCGCAGGAGCTGGCGACGCGATGGTGTAATGATGCGCGGCGGGTGGTGAATACTTATGGACCGACTGAGGCTACAGTGGTAACAACATGGCATGAATGTCATCCAAATCGAACGATTACGATCGGGAAACCTTTGCCGACTTATCAAGTTTACATCTTAGATGAAGAGTTGGAGCCAGTCGAGCCAGGAGAGGAGGGAGAAATTCATATTGGCGGCGTTTGTTTGGCGCGGGGTTATGTCAATCGTCCTGATTTGACGGCGGAGAAATTTATTCCCAATCCGTTTACATTTAGTCCTGAAACTTCGGATAGGTTGTATAAGACGGGAGATTTAGGGATTTGGACAGCCGAGGGAGAAATTCAATTTTTAGGACGAATTGATGGACAGGTAAAGTTACGTGGTTTTCGGATCGAGCTGTCGGAAATCGAATCGGTAATCATGCAATGTACGGGTGTGAGTGCGGCGGTAGTTGCTGTTAAACAGGTAGTCGAAATTGACAGACTGATTGCCTATCTTGTACCGAAAAAAGATTGTGAATTAGATCTAGCTGAAATCTGGGATACGATGCGATCGCGTTTACCCATTTATATGGTACCTGCGAGTTTAGAAATCGTTGATACATTGCCAACTTTGCCTAGTGGTAAAGTAGACCGAAAAAATTTGCCCACACCTCAAAACTTCGGAGCAAATATTCCTGGTAAAATTGCTGGAAGGATACCAAGTAATGATGTCGAACAAAAAATCGCCATCGCTTGGGAAGCAATATTTGGAACTACGGGTATCTCGATCGATGATGAATTTTTCAACCAATTAGGCGGACACTCATTACTCGCCGCAGTGATGGTATCCAAATTGCGAGAACAGCCACAATTTCAGGATCTTGCTGTTGTTGATGTGTATCAATATCCCACGATCGCGCAACTAGCCGCCGCCTTAACTCAACGGTGGCATCAACGTAGTTTAGATCGATCCAAATCGCCAGATACATCTCATTCAATCCAAGTAGCTTTACCAACTGTCAAAACAACAAAAGAAAAGACAATTAACGCGCTGTGGGCGAGTCTTGGTGTTTACCTAATCTACATCATTTATAGTCTTCCCCTGCTAATCCCTGGCTTTGTTTACTATCAACTTGTCGATGCAAATGAAGACCTCAGTCGAATTGTAGCAGGTGCGATTGCTGGAGCCTTGATCGTGAGTATTTATCCAGCCTTAATTGTCCTCAGTATCGCAGTCAAATGGTTAGTAATCGGTCGATTCAAACCTGGTAAATACCGATTGTGGAGTACTTATTATTGGCGGTTCTGGTTTGTGCGTCAGGTGCTATCTTTTGCACCAATTTTTCTCCTCACTGGTTCGCCATTGCTCAATTGGTATTGTCGGCTGATGGGTGCGAAAATTGGTAAAGATGTCTACCTCGGAACTAGTGATTTTTTAGCTTATGACTTACTCAGTATTGGCGACGGTAGCAGTATTGGTAGCGATAGCAGTTTAATCGGTTGCGAGGTGGTAGATGGTTGGCTGAAAATCGATCGGATTACCATCGGGAAAGACTGTGTTGTCGGTACAAATAGTGTTTTGGGGCTAAATAGTCAATTAGCAGATGATACCGAATTAGGCGATTTATCCTATCTCCCAGACACCAAAATTATTCCCACAGGGGAAGCTTGGAGCGGTTCGCCAGCACGTTATCAAGCATCAACCAGTGCAACCAGCGAGCGATTCCCCTTTGGACAAGCACGACGGGGAATGCCATTCTTATTATCGATCGGTTATGCGATCGGTACAATCGTTCAATTACTCGTTCCGGCGATCGCGGCGATGCCAGGATTTCTGCTATGGTGTAAGCTGATTGGCAATGACAATTGGTATCTATGGCTCTTACCGTCTGCCTTGTTCGGGAGTATGTCTTTCATCGGCGTATTCTGCCTAGAAGTAGTCATCCTCAAACATTTTCTACTGGGAAAAGTGCGCCCAGGTACCTACCCCCTCCATAGTAGCTTTGGATTGCGCCATTGGTTGATCGATCGATTGATGAGTATGAGCTTAGAGATGATACCGACGCTATATTCTACCCTCTATCTCTTACCCTGGCTGCGAATGCTCGGCGCGAAAATTGGCGCACGCGCAGAAATATCTACTGTCAGTCACTTTACCCCAGATTTAATCTCGATCGGGTCGGAAAGTTTTATCGCCGACAGTGTATCCCTCGGAGCCAGTCAAGTCAAACATGGATGGCTCCAACTTGCACATACTTATGTCGGATCTCAAGCCTTCGTCGGCAATGGTGCATTAGTACCAGGACATGGAAATGTTGCCGATAACTGTTTAATTGGCTGTATGTCAGTTCCCCCAACAGATGGTAGCTTGATGAAACCCGATACTGCCTGGATGGGTTCGCCAGCCATCTACATCCCTCACCGTCAAGTCATCGACGAATATAGTGCAGCGGAAACTTATAAACCCCGTCGTCGTGTCTATTTACAGCGATTAGCGATCGAATTTTGTCGGGTTACTCTGCCTGGTACCATGCATTTTATCATCCTGCTGATGATGGAAGTCACCATGTTAAATCTACCAGATTATTTACACTGGTCGAGTATTGGCTTTATTTTCCCACTAATTTATGGTACTGCGTCGATCGGTTCAGCTTTCTTTATTATCGCCCTCAAATGGTTGGTAGTCGGACGTTATCAACCAGGTACGATTCCCCTCTGGAGTAACTTTGTCTGGCGCACTGAACTAATCACCGGATTATACGAATCAATGATTGTCTCTGGCTGTCTGGGCTTCCTGCTCGGTACCCCATTTGCGGCGATAATCCTCCGCCTAATGGGAATGCGGATTGGTACGGGCGTATATATTGAGACAACCGACTTTACAGAATTTGACCTGATCTCGATCGGCGATCATGTTACGCTCAATAATGGTTGTACCCTGCAAACTCACCTATTTGAAGATCGGGTAATGAAAATGGAGCGGGTGCGATTGGAAGATCGTTGTCAACTCGGAACAGCCGCCGTCGTGCTGTATGATTCGCTCTTAGCCGCTGATGTCTCGTTGCATCCGATGTCCCTAATTATGAAAGGGGAACGGGTACCAGCAGCTACTGCGTGGGAAGGAATTCCCGCAAGTCGAGTGTATTAATTAGTCGGAAGAAGTACATTTAATGAAATCGATAACTAAAATAAAATTGATCGGACAGCCGAAGATCGTCAAAATTTTCCATTGGGTTAATATTATCAGTCTATTTGGGATGATTGCCAGTGGATTGCAAATTTATAATGCCAATCCCGTATTTGGTGGACGGGAAGGATTGCATATTCCCTGGCTAATTACTTTAGGTGGCTGGTTGGCTGGTGGCAGAAATTGGCATTTTGCAATGATGTGGATTTATGGTTTGAATTTATTAAGTTATGGTATTTATATCTTCTGGACAAGACGATGGCATGATCGATTTGTAGCTGCTCAAGATCTTAAAGCTCTCCAACTTAGTAGCAATCCCAACCGCCGAAACTATGCTTGGCATCGGATTGTTTATACCAGTATTATTCCAATTTTATTACTGGCGATCGCTAGTGGTTTATCCATGTATCAACCCGTCCAATTTTATTGGTTATCCAGTTTGTTTGGAGATTGGCAAGCACTACGCACTGCTCATTTCATGACAGTTCCATTGGTATTAATATTCACATTCATTCATTCTAGTTTAGCCTTGGGAATTGGCAAAGGTAGAATTTCTACTGCATTTCTAAATCTAAAAGCCCCAACATTAACTGATGCCGAATAAGTAACAACGTGGGTTAATTATTAATGATCAACTGATTCAAAAAATCAGCCCATTCAGCCGCCATCGGAATTTCAGTAAAGGGAACATCGATTATGTTGTCATCATCAACAAGCTGAAACTTAAGGTTGATTTCATTGCCACTGACTGGTAAACTATCTAAATTATTAGCATAATCTATTGGCAGGGCAATCTGTTTATTATCAACAACTAATTGAACTTGCTTAACTCGATCGAGACTGAATGTTTGCAGATCTTTCGGCTCATTCTTAGTCGGTTTGCCCCAGCTAATTTCCCGATCCTTCAGTCCCATCACCGCATAGATATCATACTTACATCGATCGAATCCCACCGCCCAACGTTTATAAGCTTCAATCTTTTGGTATTCATTAGAACCCGCTCTCGCCAACCAAATAAATATTCCCAATAACGGGAGCCACATCAAACCTCTTTCCATCAAAAGTCTCCTGGGGATTAAAATGAACTTGTGCCATGTACCAGCGTCAAGAGCGTACCGATTTGTTCTTGTCCATTAATAGCTAAATCGCTATTACATAAATACAATTGATCGTTTACCCGATGCAGCAAATCGCGTAAGATTCGCTCCAGACGTTGCTCGTCGCTAGCTTGAGTATCAGCTTCCGTCCAAGGTGTAGCAACTCGATCCTTCAGTAATAGATTAGCACCGTAGAGGGTCGCTGCTCCAGCTTCCGCCCACAGCGGAGAACCGACATCCAACCAAAAATGATAAGCATGAGATCGCTTGCTGGCGCGGTATTGGAAAATATTTGAGAGGGTGACGGCGGCGCGTTGTGGTTGCAATTGTCCGACGGGATAAGGATTCGCACTAATTGTACCTTGGCGGAGCAGGAGCATAAATTGAGCGGTAATTTGATGCGCCGAGGTGAGATATTCGAGCGGATTGTGAGTCCGCTCGGCTACTAGCCAATAGTGCTGGGCGGTTTCCATCAGCTCCCGCAGCGGAGAAAGTCTGTCGAAGGGCAAATAACTACCCTGCTGGAAAAAATACCCAATCGCATCTGTTAATAGATTTAGCGGCGATGGCTGTTGCGCTCGGACTCGCTCTACCCACGCGAGGATGCGATCGTAAGCCCTCGTAGTACTCGAACCGAGTCGATCCCATCGGGGGAAGTTTGTATAGGGTAGCAGGCGCGGCTGGGATAGGGAGGGGGCATAACAGTAGTCGGCAAGTAACCCCGCTCGCACGGGATCGATTGATGTCCGAATCGGATGATGAGCGGGATAGATGGGGCTGAGGGTGACGAGTAAATCGGCAATTTCATCGCGACTGGTAAGCTGTCCGAGATTAGGATATGTTAATGCCATCAAGGTGAGCAGAGCGCGAACACCTGGATCACTATTTAAGGGCAGTTGGGCACTCAGGGAGGCGATCGGGATCTGATGCTGTGCGAAAATATTGGTAATTGTCGATCGCGAAATTGCATCCAATCCTGGCGCGATCATTGCAAGATCACTGGGTGCGACTTTTCCGCTGGTAATTAATTCGATCGCTTGTAATGCCGTAGTTTTGAGCATTTCACCACGAGTACGAGTTTGGATCGATCGAATCCCATTCGGTAAAATTGGCGGTGTACCTGGGTTGAGCACAGCTCGGACGATCGAGTCTACACTAGTTGTGGTAGCTTTGTCGGAAAATAAGGGAGTGGAGATCGAGTCTAGGTAAAGGGGGGGGTTGGGATGTGGGGTGTGGGGTGTGGGGGTGTTGGGGTTAATACATCTGGCTTTCAAGCCTAATAAATATTGAGGATCGGCACTTAAACCTAGACGTACCATCCCGTTGGGATTATAACTAAAAGCACCCCAGACACCAGCATCTAACAAAAAATCGCAGATCTGTCGCCCGATCGCGGGATAATCATCAACATCATCGGCGAGTAGCGTCCAGTATCGACTTCCGAGCTGCCGTTGATATTCAGGATGTGGCAATAGATATCGCCAATATAATTCCGTCATGATCCCATAAGTTAGGAGTCCTCGATCGAGACACCAATCTCGCCACTCCGCCGCCAAAGACTCCACACAACTATAAATCTCACTATCCCCAGATCCAAACCCCTGGAGCAGGATTTCCGGCACAGATTCCAGTGGCGTACAACTATAAGCAGCCAATTGGAGTAAATCCAAAATCCGCCGCACAAATCGGTACTCAGAGGGAGCTATCTCCCGCCAATTCAGAGATGCTAGAGCCGACTTCCACAATTTTGTTGCCAGCTCCTGCTCCGTCTCAGGACGCAATCTTAGCGGTAAAAAAGCAGGTAGGTTTAATTTCTGAATCAGAAGAGGATAAAATAACAACACCTCATCTTGAATAAATCCGATCGTCGTTTTCGCCGCAATTGGATATTTACCGTGAGTCTTGACTGTTAATCGATCGACCAAATCTCGCTTACTATCATCATTACCCGCCAACATCAAAATTTTGGCATCGCGGTTTGAATGTTCATCCAGCACAACTCGCTGATCCAACCACTGACAAAATTGAGAAACCAGCGCATCCGTCTTCCCGCTGCGCGTTCCCCCCTCAATCCAAATCGCCTTACTCACATCTCGTACCAATATATATTTACTATCGATCGTCTTAGGCTAATAATCTAATGGTGAGTGCGTTTCATCCCCCTCCCTCCCCTACAAGGCTAGCGTGTACACACATATTTGAGTTGGTGCGGAGATCTCTAGCCTGACAACCCTAGGAATTTTGCATCTGGATAAAAGATGTGAGTTTACACAACTAACCCGTAGGAGTGCCCTTCATGGGTACCCATCATCACTCGATCCTTACGATTTATTCCCTATGGAAAGCTTTTTTAACAATAGATTCAGCCAATACTGGCGCAAAGCAAATCAATGGTTTTATCGTACAGCCGATCGAGCACTAGATGAAGCCTACAAAGCAGCTCTGAAAATCAAAGCCATCGAAGACGAACATTTTGGCGGCGGTAAAATCGCCACATCCCTAGAATATAGCAACAATCAAGTCACCACCTATTTTCAGAACGATCTCAATAAATACCTAAATATTGCCCGCATCCGCCTCGCCGAATTTCAGACTAGCCGCACCGTCACCGGAAATAACTACCCCCAACCACCCGATACCCAACAATTTGATAGTCGAGGATCTAATGATATCAATTCATATACTCAAGACATCGAATATGAAGCCAGAATCTTGGAAAAACTCAGCTTCATTGATGATGTACTAACTCGTTATGCTGACAGCACCACCCAAATAGAAGAGTTACCAGCTCAAAGATCCAGCTTTGGACAACGAGCCATCGATAGTATCTTGCCCCCAGTCGCAGGTGATTCCCTGACATTCAATCGCCCCCAGTCAGATAACTCTAGGAACAATCCAGCCGACTCACTAAATCGTCGAGATAGCATAAATCGAATCGATGAGAACATCAATAAACGTGCAATTATTGATCCATCCCTAATTTCCACCTTTCGCCGAATTCAGCAAGATCTCAACCCCAAAGCTGAAACTCAAGTCATCGAAAACTACCGCTTCAACCAGGGTAAAACGAGAACAGCACTGCGATTCATCCTGATGCTAATTCTAGTACCCCTCCTCGTCCAATATATCTCCAAGATCGTCATCGTCGGTCCCGCCATAAATATTTATCGCAGCTATCGCCATGCCGATGTCTTCCTCAATGTCAACCTCGAAAAAGAGGCATTCGAGGAAATGGAAATGTTTGAAAAGAAACTCAAATTCCAGCACATGGTAGGATTGGCACCCCAGCTCACCACCGAGCAAATGGAAGAAAAAATCACAGAAAAAGCCGAAGAAATCAAAGTAAGCTTCTACCGTCAAAGTGCCGAAGCCGTCAAAAACTGGTTTGCCGACTTACTCGCCATTATTGCCTTTGCCTGGTTGATTACCAACAGCAAACAACAGATCGCCGTGCTCAAATCCTTCATCGACGATCTCATCTCTGGACTCAGCGATACAGCCAAAGCCTTTATCATCATCCTCCTCACCGATACCTTCGTCGGCTTTCACTCCCCCCACGGCTGGGAAGTAATCCTCGCAGGCACCGCCAAACATCTCGGCATCCCCGAAAACCACGAATTCAACTCTCTCTTCATCGCCACCTTCCCCGTACTCATCGACACCATCTTCAAATACTGGATCTTCCGCTACCTCACTGGGCAATCCCCATCCGCCGTAGCCACATACAAATCCATGAATGAGTAGTAGATAAGGCTCGGTGAAAAAATCCCCTCTTGGGAGGGGTGTCCGAAGGACGGGGTGGGTAGATCTTCGCTGCAACCCTCCAACTCAGAGTACTCTGACATCGCTAGTAAAATCGAATTGTGAAAATAGTTGAAAGGTTGTGGTTGTACCGCGAAGATCTACCCACCCCGCCCGTTGGGCACCCCTCCCAAGAGGGGATTTTCCTGAGGAGATGAGGGTATTTTCTAGCGATACTTATACTGTTCAGCAGCTATGTAAAAAAAAAGTTTTGATCGGGTGATAGGTAATCCGAAAAAAGTGGGTAAGCTGAGGACACGAAGCAAACGAACCCCCAACCCGAACGGAATTATTTAAAATGAGAACTGAACTAAAAGCTAAATTCATCCAACACCTCAACCGCAAACAAAGCGAAAAAGGTTTTACACTTGTAGAACTCTTAGTTGTAATTATTATTATCGGTATTCTCGCTGCAATTGCACTGCCTAACTTCCTGAACCAAGGTGCAAAAGCGAAGCAAACTGAAGCTAAACAAAACAGTGGTATGGCAAACCGTGTCCAAACCGTCTACCGTTCTGAAAATTCTACCTTTGCTGACACATTCGATAAATTAGCGATGGGTACTATCGCTGGTGCCACTGGTACCGCCAGCACTACTAATTATAGCTATACACTAACTGGTGCTGCTGATTTTGCCAGCTTGACTTCTCAAGCCAATGATACTGCACTCAAATCTTATAGTGCTGCTAATGGTCGCTATGTAAACGGTGACACAAAGAGTGTTATTGCTGCTGTTATTTGTGAAGCAATCACTCCAGGTACAACTCCATTAGCTGCACCAACTGATAATGCATCAACATCATTAGCTCCTTCTTGCGATGCTAGTTTGGCGAAGACACTAGGAGAATAATTTAGTAATTTGACATTAGTTTGGTCTAACGACTTCTACATTGTCAAATATGTGATAAACAATTATTTTCACACTGACTGCCCATTTAAATGAATAGATAAACAAACGGCTTAATCTCTTAATCGATTACCTTCTATCTTATCTCTATTCGTCTGATGGAAAGGAAATAGGTAGCCATGCATGGCTACCTATTTTTATGTGAATTTAATAGTTCAATTTATGAATTATCATTCAAGTAACTCTATCATAAATATCTAGAATGAAAACTGAAGTAAAAGCTAAATTTATTCAATACTTCAACTACAAACAAAGTGGAAAAGGTTTTACACTTGTAGAACTGTTAGTTGTAATTATTATCATCGGTATTCTTGCAGCAATTGCCTTGCCGAACTTCCTCAGCCAAGGTGCAAAAGCCAAGCAAACTGAAGCTCGCCAAAATATTGGAGCAGTCAACCGCGCTCAAACACTTTATCGTGGTGAAAATGGTACTTTTGCTGACACCTTTGATAAGCTAGCTATCGGTGCTATCTCTGGTTCCACTGGTACTGCTAGCACTACGAACTATAGTTACAATCTAACCGCCACAGCCGACAATACGACATTAATTGCTACCGCCCAAGATACTGCACTCAAAGCTTATAGCGGTGGCAATAACCGTCATATCAATAGTGCAAATACTAGTGTAATCGCTTCGGTTATTTGTGAAGCATTAACGCCTGGTATAACACCAGCATCATTACCAATAGTTAATTTGCCATCTTCGGGTCCAACCTGTCCAGCTAGTGGCTACATCCAGTTAGGAAGTTAATCTATTTGACGACTATTCTATTTTTAGTCCCTACCTTCCCGCCTCCGTAATTTTACAGATAATCCATTACAATTAAATATTTTATTAAGTATTTACCCCGATCTACTCGTAATTTTTTGCAAATATACTTAAGGTGAAATGTGCAAAAGTTATCTACCGACCAAGCAATATTTATTTATGTCCCAACTCCTAGCTAAAAAAGTCTCAATTACAACAGATCTAGAAATTCAATCTAGTGAATTTTATGAATCAGAAATCTTAGCTAATGAGACAATTACAACTAACTATTGGTATTTGGGTATTAGCTATTTATTAGCAGAAAGAGAAGAGGACGCTCAAGCTGCTTGGTTTGTGCCTTTTTCGGCAGCTAGTTCAACTGAAGTAGATAGTTTAACTGATGAGTTGTTAGCCACCTTAGATCTAGCTGCAAATCATCAATTTCAGGGAAGACATTTTGAGCAAGCATGGTTAATTCGTCAGCATATGTGGACAATAGCACCAGATCGCTTGGAGAATATTTTAGAGCTAGTAGTCTTAATTCACAAACTAGGTAAACTCACATCCGCCGCATTAATTGAGTGGGAAATTAGCGAACTACTAGCAACAGCAACAGTTGGAAGTATTGATGAATATTTAATCGAGCGAGTACTCAGAGCATTAATAGATCTACACAGTGAACTAAGTATCAAGATTATTGGACATTGTATAGAACTAACTAAATCGAACCGTGATATCATCATTTCAAAAGCACTTGCTAGTGCATTTAAGTTGTTCCATCGGGACAATATTATGCCATTTGCCGTTAAGCTTGCAGAAGTTTGCAATCGGATTAAGCCAGATAATTTAGGAACGCTTCAGATTCTAATAGATTTCTATACACTAACTGATTCTTATGCTATGGCAACTGAGACTGCCGAGCAGTATTATCGACTATCAACCGAAATTCCTGATCAATTGTGCGGTATTTATCTAATTCAAAAAGCTCGTTTTACGGCTGGTGACTGGAGAGATTCCCAAGAAATTGTCGATCTCCATCGTCAATTATTAGCAGAAGCTATTCAATTATCACCTCAAAATCTAAGTTATTGGCACAATCAGATACTACTAATTTCTTCATTCTTTTTGCCTTATATTGAAGATAATCCTCAAGTCAATAAACCACTTCAGAATCAGCTAGCAACTATTTATCAATCAAATATTATCTTAAAACATATCGATCTAGAACAAGAAGAATTAACACTCAAGAAGAAAACTGGTTGTTTACGCATTGGTTATATTGGCTCTACCTTCAAAATTCATTCAGTTGGTTGGTTGAACCGATGGCTAATTCATCATCACGATCGAGAATCTTTTCAGATTTTCGTCTACGGTATCAATATCAATAGAGACGATAAATTTAACAATCAATGGTTTCGAGATAAAGTAGATGTTACTTACTATTTTGATGGAACTCCACCCGAAGTTGTTGCCCAAATTAAATCGGATGAAATTGATATTTTAATCGATGTCGATAGTCTGACTTACGATACTACCTGCTATATAATGGGGTGTAAGCCAGCTCCAGTACAAATATCTTGGTTGGGCTGGGATTCAACTGGTATCCCTGCTGTAGACTACTTTATCGCCGATCCTTACGTGCTTCCAGATGTTGCTCAGGAATACTATCAGGAGCAAATTTGGCGATTACCCCAGACATATTTAGCTGTTGATGGATTTGAAGTAGGGATTCCCACACTTCGACGTGCAGATCTGGATATTCCGAATGATGCAGTTATTTATCTTAGCAGTCAGTCTGGCTACAAACGCCATCCAGATTGCATTAAAGCGCAGATGGAAATTATTAAGGCTGTCCCAAATAGTTACTTCTTGATTAAAGGAAAGAGCGATCCTGAAACTATTCAAAACTTCTTTGGTAAATTAGCCGCAGAAGTGGGCATTAGTTTAGATCGATTGCGTTTTCTAGATCGAGATGTTGATGAATATACGCATCGGGCTAATTTGGCGATCGCGGATATAGTTTTAGACACTTTCCCCTATAATGGTGCCACCACGACGCTAGAAACCCTGTGGATGGGCATCCCGATGGTGACACAGGTAGGGCAACAATTCGCCGCGCGAAATAGTTATACCTTTATGCTCAATGCGGGGATTGAGGAAGGGATTGCTTGGAGTCAGGCGGAATATATCGAATGGGGGATAAAATTAGGACTCGATCGAGATTTACGAGCCAAAATTGCTGGTAAACTGCGATCGGGTAGAACTACTGCACCTGTCTGGAATGCCAAACAATTCACCCTAGACATGGAGCAAGCTTATCGGAAAATGTGGGCAAAATATGTTAGTAATTAATTATTAATTACAGCAATACAATCAATCTCAACTAGCACATCTTTTGGCAACCGAGCGACTTCGACACAAGCACGAGCGGGAGCGGTTGCTTCGTCAAAGTAACGAGCGTAGACTCCATTTACTGTCGCAAAATCATTCATATCTTTGAGATACACACCTGTCTTGACTATATCTTCAAAAGTTGCACCAGCTTCTTTGAGAATCGCGGCGAGATTTGCCATTACCTGTTCGGTTTGTTTGGCGACATCGCCATCATAAACTAGTTGATTGGTGCTCGGATCGATCGCAATTTGTCCAGATACGAATAGCATTTTACCAGTTGCTACTATTGCTTGATTATATGGGCCGACTGGTGCGGGTGCTAGATTGGTTTGGATGATTTGTTTCATTGGTGGATAGTGGATAGTGAATAGTGGATGAGATGTTGGTGTGTTCCGGTGCTCTTTGCTGAAGAATTAACGAAGAGCAGACTCCCCATGTTAACAACCCAATTATCAATTCCTTGTATTGAGCGTAGTCGAAATGTCAATTCTCAATTCTCAATTAATTTAATACTTTAATTTACCATCGGGATCTGAGGATGGAGAATCGGCATCTACTTCGGCAACTTTGCGTGATGGTTCAACGTTTTGATTATACCTGATAGGTAATTGAATTACTTTTGCTGGTTCTGGTTTTTTCTCTTCTGGCATTTCACCGCGTCGTCTAGCGGAGACACGTTCTTCGCTGGTACCTTCACTGATTACCTCATATAAGATGGCTTGTTTATCAGCTTTGCCTTTGCGCAAAATTCGTCCCAATCTTTGGATATATTCACGGGGAGAAGCGGTACCGGATAAAATTACCGCAATACTCGCAGCGGGGACATCGACACCTTCATTCAATACTTGAGAGGCAACTAAAACATTATAAGTTCCTTCTCGGAAGTGAGTCAGAATATCATGACGTTCTTTAACAGGAGTATGATGAGTAATGGCGGGAATTAATAGGCTTTGGGCAATTCGATAAACGGTGGCATTATCACTGGTGAAAATTAGAGTTGCTTCGGGATAATGTCGATCGAGTATTTCGGCGAGAATCCTCAGTTTACCATTAGTTGACAGCGTAATTTCTTTAGCTTCTCGATGGGCTAACATCGCCCGTCTGCCTTCTATCGATCGACAACTCGCTTTGATGAATTTTTGCCAGCCATCGATACTGCCAAAGAAGATCTTTTGACTGCGCAAAAAGATATCTCGCTCTTCAATTAATTTATGATAGCGGCTAAGTTCTTCATCACTTAATTTAACTTTGATTTGTTCGACTCGATAGGGAGCTAAAGCCGAACCTGCCAGATCTGCGGCGGTTTGCCGATAGACTTCCTTGCCAATTAATGCGTCTAAATCTAGATGTTTGCCATCGCTACGTTCGGGAGTTGCACTCAATCCCAATCGATAAGGTGCGATCGAATATTCAGCAACTACCCGATAAAAATCTGTCGGCAAATGATGGCATTCATCACAGATTAATAAACCATATAAATGGCCCAAAGATTCGATCTGAATTGCTGCACTATCATACGTCGAAATCAAAATCGGCGTGCGATCTCGCGAACCGCCACCGAGTAACCCAATTTCTGTCCCTGGAAATGCTGTCAATAACTGGGCATACCATTGATGCATCAGATCGATCGTCGGTACCAAAATCAACGTGCTGCGGGGGGTAGAAACCATCGCAAGCTGGGCAACCAGCGTTTTACCCGCTCCAGTCGGCAATACGATTACACCCTGCCTTCCTGCCTGTTTCCAGGCTAGTAGAGCCGCCGATTGATGGGGATAAGGTTCGAGACTAAGCTGGGAGTCTAATTCGAGCGAGACAAAGGCTTTGGCTTTATCAATAAAATCGGTGTTTTCTTGCTGGAGTGCCTCGATGACTTCCCGATAGTTAATGCCTGGAATCCGAAATTTCTCAATTCGATCGTCCCATGTAGCATAATCCATCCAGCCTCTACCTCGTGGTGGTGGATGTAGGATCAATGTCCCTCGATCGTAGGTGAGAATTGGCACTCTTGCCATAGAAATTTAGTCAAATTTACGCACACCTTATCGTAGCGCAACTCTTGACCAGCACTGGAGAATTAACTCGCATAGGTTGTACTGGCGGCGATTTCATTTAACCAGGCATCTTGCCCGATAGCAACTGCAATGGCAATCCCTGCGGAGGCATTGGCTAGGAAGCTTTTTTCGGTGGATTTGTAATTAATATGATTGGCGATCGACAAAACAAAAATTGAAATTCCGAATACCATTAGTAATGTGATTACAGATGTCAGTGATAAAATTTGACTATCGGCTTGACTGGCATCTCCAACCCAGATTTTTGACCAATGAGCTGCAATTTTCCAGATAAAAACTCTACTTGCTGCGCAAAAATACGCGCCTGAAAAATAAGCAATAATGCCAGGTATACACTCCATTAGTTTTTGGGTTTGAGGGTGTGGATTTGAGGTCGATAAATCTACCTACTGACTAGTATTCCCAATTTATGATTTACTATCTCCATCGATCGCGTTCTAGATCGTAGATCGCTTTTTCCCAATGCCAATCAGCGGATTTGTCTGGGTGTTTGAGTCGAGATTGTTGGATGAGCCGAGTGGCAATCTTTTGCTTGCCACCTAATAGTTTTAGTAATTTACGTTCTAGGTGTAAGTGTTGTGGTCGAATATTGCGGTTGCTTGGTTTACTTCGTCCATCAGTATTGAGTTGATAACGTTGCATCCAAGCTAAAAATAGTAGGCAAAATCCTAACCCGATCGCGATCGCAGCACCAGTCATAAATGTAAATTTTGATATCTAGTTTAAATATCAATGCGATATATATCATAGCTCAAACTAGAATTGTATTCCATCCGTGAAAACACTGAATAGACACAAATATTTGTTAGATGTAAATTATCTTAGCCTTAGATTCTGGGAATCACCTATCATAGGCAATATCTAGCTATTTATCATTCCAAATATTTTTCCAAAATTGATTGTTAGTATCAGATTTTTGCGGTGCATTTGGAAAATCTATCTTACTATTGATATCGCGAATACTCCATCCAGTCAGATTTGCTAAGTTACTAGCTTCTTTCTCCAAGCGGGGACGGAGCGTCTGTTGATATTTTTTTCCAGCATCACAAGTGAAATCGCCTTTGAAGGGATGATTCATCACATAACGACCTTGAAAATTTTCCTGATTTCCAGTTTCTTGAAACATGAGATCTTCAGGGAATTTATCGCGGGTATAACGAACATGAATTCGAGTAATAAAAGTATTTCCAGAAGACATTGAACGGCGACGGATGGAAGAATTTGTAGGCATACTCTCACCATTGTCCTCCCAAAATACGCCAGCATCTTTTAGTTCTGTCGATGTCGGTGGTTCGCTGGCACAAGGATCGCAGTTAGAGACATTCCAGGCATATTCAAGAAATGCAACTTTTTTCTGTTCTCGTTCGTATACCTTCTGAAATGTTGCTTTATAAAAGGATCCAAATTCGGATTTCACATATTCAGGTATCGCGTTACCAGTTGGTACTTTTACAGTCCGGTAATTGGTTAATTCTACTTGTCCTTTGGGTGAGAGCATATATATCACCAAATCCTGTTCACCACGAGAATTAATCATCCCTAAGCGAATTGGCAGCATAAATTTAGGTGATGAATAGGCAATTTGAATTGGACGTAATATTTTAGAGCCAGTTTTGTTCAATTCTTCGATGTCAATTTTGGCGACGAAAAATTTGAGTTTTTGCTTGATATATGGACTAAGTAATTCACTAGCACCTTTAGGGATATTGTAGCCACTACGACGCAGCCATGTTTCCAATCCATTTGATTCTTTGGCACTGAGAATCACAATTTCATATTCTTTGACTTTGAAGCGATCTTCGACTGTGACACCTAGATCAGCTTTCGACTTTATCTTCGATTGTTGTGGAGCTGCTGAACGTGGCATTGATGCTGACTGTTCCATTCTATCAGACATTACGGGTGCGCAAGGATCGGGATCGAAATATTCAACTAGTCGCGGCTGACTAAATGCGTCTAATTTGTCGATTGTCGATCGTTTGCCGACATGTACTTGCTCTCTTTTAATTGCGACGGGAACGGGTACGATCATCGCAAAATCTTTGACAGCACCTTGAAAATCATTTGCCATTGTCAAGATGGTTCGATCGCCATTTCGAGCGATTACGACCTGAGATGCTTTATTAAATAATTTCGCATCGGCACCGCCAACATAAAAGCCACAAAAAGCGATCGCCTGAGTCACACAAGCAAGTATCATTATCCAAGCAAGGCAGAAACTAATAATGATTCGAGATATTTTCATTAGTTGATAGTTGATAGTTGATAGCTTACTTATATTGCTGTCTAAATTAAAAATAATCTAAGTTTTAGATCCTGATAATTGGATCGACTTCCAATCAAAGCGAGGTGCTAGCCATAGTTTGTCAAATAAAATTGTTAGAGGTGAGATTGTAAATAAGGCAATAAATATTGCTTCGTTAATATAGAAATAATTACGCAGAATGAAGGCTAATCCGGCAATCGATATCGACCAGATAATTCGAGCCGATCGATCGTTGGGAATCGATCGCGGATCGGTAATCATAAATAAGGTAAATAATAATAGCGAACCGCTCATTAATTTATGAACACTCACATCCCATGTCCATCCTAGCCAGATATTTCTACTAACTTCTAATAAAGCATAGGTAGCAAAGAAAGCCACACTAGTATCCCCTCTACCTACTCGTTTGAGCACAATGCCGCCCATGCCGATAAATAGAAGTAAATACCACCAATCATCACCCCACTGTCCAGGTGAAATCCAGGCATCAGGAGTCAAAATCAAGGCGATAATTATCCCAAAATTAGCAGGATTAAACCAATGCTTACCATTGGCAGTAAAAATAAATTTACTCGCGATCGCCAACACACCAGCTAAAATCATGGTACTGACTCGATCGGCACGCAATAATAAAGCTAATCCTAAACTAGTAATTAGAGCACTCTTGAGTGCAGGGAACGGATTCTCAGTAGGTTTAGATAGACTAGTTAGTACTAGCTGAGTCAAACAACAAGTACTGACTAAAGTAAATATTAATTCCGGTTTAATCGACCAATCTCTAGTCATAATACCCAATCCCAGAAAGGTTGCCAAAAAACCGATCTGATAATCTCGCGGATCCTCGAACATAGTTTTTATAGGTACGATGCTGCAATCTAAGATACAAGCTCTGGCGATCGAGTTCCCCGCTTTCGACAAATAACTTTAGATTTTGTCCCTAACGCCATATGATGGTGTCAAAATTAAGATTCTTTAAATAATTGCAGCTAAATTTATGAATAACACCAGAAGGGGAAACAATCATCCAATTAGCGCAGATCATCCGGCTCACGCACCGCGATTAAAACGGATGCGTCAATTGAGTCAGTTACTTGATAGTGCAATTGCCATTCCAGGTACGAAACAACGGATTGGCTTAGATCCAATTTTGGGCTTGATTCCTGGTGGTGGCGATACTGTTAGTGCCTTATTATCGGGCTATATTATCGTCGAAGCCGCGCAGATGGGTTTACCGCGTAAAGCATTGGTGCAAATGGTGTTAAACATCGTGGTAGATACCGTTGCGGGTTCCGTACCAGTCGTTGGCGATATCTTTGATGTGGTTTCCAAAGCCAACTTGCGGAATATGCAAATTGTCGAAATTCACGCCAAAGCACCCGTCGCCACTGCCAAAGTCGATAAATTATTCATCGGGTTACTAATCGTCGGCTTAATTATCTTCGCGCTAGCGGTTGGTGGTATCGCCGTGCTGGTATGGAGTTCGATCGCCAACTTATTTAGATAATCGATCGATCTGGACTTGCGGTAAAATTGAATTGAAGGTTCCAAAACAGTGTAAGCG
The DNA here is from genome assembly GCA_025359915.1 of Chamaesiphon sp. 336R_metabinner_41. Taxonomy (GTDB): domain Bacteria; phylum Cyanobacteriota; class Cyanobacteriia; order Cyanobacteriales; family Chamaesiphonaceae; genus Chamaesiphon. Next base: position 50,864 of record JANYDE010000162.1, read on the forward strand.
ATCGATATGGTAGAAGAATCCCCCGATAGCGTAGTTCCCGTAGCCAAAACCGCAGGGAAAAAAGCTAAACCAGCCGCTACAGCCGTGACTGCATCTGCGCTAGATCCTGCTACACCGGAACAAAGCGTTCCAGCTAAAAAGGAAAAACCCCCCGCAGTTGAAGCAAAACCTTTTACAGAATTCATTCAACAAGACTACTTACCCGCCCTCACTCAAGCCCTAGTTGAGAAAGGAGTCACCGATCTCCAGATCGCTCTAGAACAGGCTAAAATCTCCGTCAAGGGCTTTGAAACGGCCCCTGTGTGCAGTCAAGTGATCGGGAGCTGGGATGGCGGTAAACGTCAATTTAACATCTACTTCTTTGAAGATAATATCCAAGGTAAACGCGCGATTTCTTGTGTGGAGAGAGCCAGTAAGTCCAGTACGATCGAGTCATTCCTGATCGATGAGCGTAAAATTACCCTCGATCTGCTTGTATCAGGATTGGTGCTGAGGCTTAATAGTCAGAAGTGGTTGCTACGGAATTAGTTATTTGAGTTGCTGCGTAGATCTCTACCCCACCCCAGCCCTCCCATTATAAAGCTACTGTGTATACACAAGTAGAAACTAGCTTCGTTTGAGATGGTGTTACCCCCCAAACCCCCCTAATAAAGGGGGGCTTTACCTCCTCCCCTTTCCAAGGGGAGGACTGAGGTGGGGTAAAGATCTCCGCTGCACAATCGATTGTTGAGTGTGTTGGGTTTTTTCGTTCCGAGAGGCTCCGCCAACGAGGCTCAACCCAACCTACAAAATTATTTTTCTTTCTTCAATAGATCAGCCCTGCCCTTTATAAGGGGGGTTGGGGGGAGTAAGCCCATCAACAGCGAAGTCTAGCCTACTTGCGGATACACGGCTGGCTTTAGGCTATCTAAACAAAGATGAAGTTTTACTCAAGTAAATAGCCGATCCTGCTAATATCTGTTAGGGATGTGGTGCTGTGAGAATAGATAAGCTGCATCAACCTCGATCCGAATTGTCACGCAGATCGAGCATGTCACAAATTTGGATCGCTTATTTATTATGATGGAAACTAGTACCCAATCACTGAGATCGCGCCAGCATAATCTAATTCAGCAGCTCGCCAATGCGATCGAATCTGTCTGGGCAAAACACCTAGATCTTTCACCCTACCATCTTCCCTCAGAATTGGGATATGTCGAGGGAAAATTGGAAGGTGAAAAACTAGTCATCGAAAATAAGTGCTACCAAACTCCTCAATTTCGGAAACTCCACCTCGAACTCGCTCAAGTCGGCAAGAATCTAGATATTCTCCACTGTGTGATGTTTCCCCATCCTGAATATGCACTACCAATGTTTGGGACGGATATCGTTGCTGGGCGCGGTCAAATTAGCGCAGCAATTGCCGACTTATCGCCACTAAATGCACGGCGAGTATTGCCCGAAAATTATCAAATTCCCCTCCATCAATTACCAACCCATAACTTCAGTCAACCCCGCGAATTACCCGCCTGGGCAGATATTTTCTCGGAGTTTTGCTTCTTTGTCCGTCCTACTAGTCCAGAAGAAGAACAATGGTTTCTAGACAGAGTTACCGCAATGCTAACTATTCACTGTCAACAAGCGGCTCAAGCTATTCCGGTTAGTAGTACTGAGCGTGCTGAAATCTTGATTGCTCAGAATTATTATTCTACAAAGCAACAGCAAAATGATAAAACTCGACGAGTTTTAGAAAAAGCGTTTGGGAACGAGTGGGCAGAAAACTATATGACTACCGTGTTATTTGATAGTTAATTTTATGGCTTACAACAACTTTACGCTCGAAACTGTTAAGCATCAGTTTGAATTAAATTTGCTAGATATTCCGTTTTGCGAATCCCTTCCTACCGCAAATCCTCAACCAGAATTTCTGACAATCTTTAAACAGTGGTTTATTTTGGCACAAAGGGCTAAATCTGAAAAGGCTAAGTCTGAACTATTAGTTAGCCCAATTTTGACCGAGGTGGGGCGATTAGTTCAAGATCGAGTGCAGTTATTTTCTGGAGAAGAGTTTAATGTAGATAGAGATCGAGGTCTGAACGGATTTTGCGATTTTCTCTTGAGTAAATCGAATGCTCCGTACATTATTGAGGCTCCTATTGTAATGTTAGTGGAGGCGAAAAAAGGAGAATTAGATGTTGGATTGGGTCAATGTATCGCTGAGATGGTTGCTGCTCAAATATTTAATACCAGTGAGGGCAAAGATATTCCCGTGATTTATGGTAGTGTCACCAGTGGTAAACTCTGGCAGTTTCTTAAACTAGAAGGCAAAGACGTAACTATTGATATTAATGAATATCAAGTTACCCCAGTCGAACGCATCCTGGGTATTCTCAAATGGATGGTGGGCAACAATCAAAACTAATAATTAGGGCTTGCTGAATAAGTCAATAAAATGGCATTCAATTCGATCGATCGAATTGAATCCATCAGCAATTAGGAGCCGATCGGCATCAGTTATAATTTTTATTAATCATCCAAACTCAAATATCACAAAAAAAGTGT
>JANYDE010000163.1 GCA_025359915.1 Chamaesiphon sp. 336R_metabinner_41
TCGCTTGGCGTGGTCGCGATTTGTTGTCCGCTTTTTAGGCATGTGTCAAACTTGGTTCTAACTCTGTGCTAGTCTGAGTTTGACATCAAATCTTTCTCCCCTTGACAAACCTCTGGTTTTCTTAACTTGTCACGAATCGGGAACCCGACGAACGCGCATCCGCAAATTCATTTGTTCGCGTAGCGTCTGCCTTCGCAGAGGGCGTTTGAAGACTAAGAACTAGGGTTTTGACATTATTCTTTTCTTGTATGAAACCACCCTGCCTACAAGTTACCTGTAGGGGTGCCCTTAGATCTACGCTTAGTAATAGTCTGTATGTATTGGTGTAAGCTGTGAGTATCTCCGGTTGGAGAGGCTACGCCCTCCCCCCTTTCTTATTCTCCAAATCTCTCTTCGGTCGATCAAGATGGGTACTATGAGATTAGTTGACAGATGACTTAGGCAAGGGATCGATGACATCGAATATATTTGAGCTAGATGACACCAAACTAGTTGAGAAGTTTGTGCAGGGTAGCAACCAACTTTTAGCTAGTGCCAATCTTCGCCTAGAAGTAAATGGTGGATTGTCTCAACTAATGGCTCGAAATGGCGATCCTATTGCAATTATGTATTTACAAAATAAGCCACGAACGGCGATTGTCAAGCATAATTCACAATTTTTGGAATTAATCGATCGAATATTTATCGATCGGTCTTTTGTGATGTTTGGCGATGCTAGTCGTGCGGGGTTTGTTGAATACAGGCATTTTGTTACTCCTGCTGGTTATCGAATTTCATATACAGATCCATCTATTCTCTGGAAAAAATGGTGGCCGACTGAAAAATTTCAAGATAAACAGCGGTTTAATATGAATATTTTGGTCAGTTTCAAGGATAATTGGTATCCAGTCCAAAATATTAATGTTAATGCTGGTACCTACACCATCAAAACGATCGCTGGTCAACTCGTGCTCAAACGTGATGGGAAGGTATTATGGCTGACTCAACATAGCCAGGAACAGCCGAAGCTAGACGCTAAAACGAGTCAGCCAGAATCAAGCACACAACCTGCTGAAATCGGATTTAATGCCCAGGGTTATGCTCAATTATCATCCGCAGATTTAGCCAGAAAAATTCAGCAAAAGCAGTCGAAAGTCGATCCAGAACGGGTACGATCGATTATCAATGACTTGGAACAAAAACTTCAGGCTCAAATCGAACTAAATCATAAAATTGAAGTAAAATGTTCTGAATTAGAGCACCGGACTACTATTGCCGAACAAAGATTGCAAATCGTTTATAGATTTCTCAAAGAACAGGAAATCGATATCAAAGATATTTTTCGAGTTCGGGGATAGTCCGATTTTAATAGGTAATAAGCAGTAATTATTACTTATTACTTAATCACTCTCCTGCATGATAAGAACTGCGAACTAAAGGTGCAGATCGGACATGTCCAAAACCGAGTTCTGTGGCTATTTCGCCCAACCTGTCGAATTCGGCTGGAGTCCAATATTTGACAACGGGAAGATGTTCTAAGGATGGTCGCATATACTGCCCTAATGTAATCCTGTCACAATCCGTCGATCTCAGGTCTTTGAGTGTCTCAATAATTTCGGCTTCAGTTTCACCATGTCCGAGCATCAATCCCGACTTTGTAGGAATAGTCGGATCTAGTGCTTTGACATGACTGAGTACATCCAAAGATCGTCTGTATTTTGCCCCACGACGCACTCGATCTTGGAGTCTGGCTACTGTTTCGACATTATGGTTGTAACAGGCGGGTTTGACAGCGACTACAGCGGCAATCCGTTCTCGTTGTTGTTGTGCGGCATCCTTACCACTCCAAAAATCTGGAGTCAGTACTTCAATCTGAGTCTCAGGATTGATCGATCGAATTGCCTCGATCGTTTCTACAAATCCACCCGCGCCACCATCCGCCAAATCGTCTCGCGCCACCGCTGTCAGCACCACATATCGCAATCCGAGCAATTGAACCGCTTCAGCCACTTTCTGGGCTTCCTGGGCATCTAGCGGCATCGGTGCGTGACCTTTATCTACCTGACAAAAACCACAACTGCGCGTGCAAATTGGCCCCATTAATAAAAAAGTTGCCGTCTTCTGGCTATAGCACTCAGCACGGTTTGGACAACGCCCTTCCTCGCAGATAGTATGGATTTGACGCTGTTTGACAATCTGCTGAACCGTAGACAGTTCGCTGGCTGTACCGATCGATCTCCGCAACCATGATGGTAAAGATTGAATTTCGGCACGCCAAACAGCAAGTTCCGTGGGAGATGAGGGCATAATTATAAGAATAGGGGGGTAACTAATGAGTGACAAAACCTACTTGCATAAAAAGACAACAAGGAGTCGAGTGTGACAACTAACAAAATCTTGGTAATCGATGATAGTCGCGTGATCCGGAAAACCGTTCGCGATATGCTGCCTGAAGGTGACTTTGAGGTAATTGAAGCAAAAGACGGACTTGAAGGGATCGACTTTATCGAAAAAGAACGTCCAGCTCTAATCATGCTAGATTTTATTCTACCTAAAATGAGCGGCTGGGATGTGTTTCAGCAGATTCAATCCAATCCAGACTATCAGAAGATTCCCTTGGTATTGATGTCAGGGAAAAAAGAAGAAGTCACCAGCAAGATTTCCGAACCATTTGAGTACTTTGAATTTATCGAGAAACCATTCGATCGAGTTGTGCTCGCTGAAGCAATTCGGGTAGCAATGGTGAAGGTACGCAAAGCTCGTCCTCGAATCGCTGATTTATCTGGATCTATCTCTAATGTGAGCGAATCCCAAGTTAGTAGTGATGAGATTGCTCAGTTGCAAGCACAAATCCTGGAGATGCAAGCAAATACAAATGCAGAAATCCAAGAGCTACAATCGCAATTAATTGCAGCTAATCGATCCCAACATGCTGAACTTCAAGATTTAGCTGCTAAATTTGAGGCTGCTCAACAAGCCAAAAGTACCGAACATCAAGCTACGATCAAAAAGGTCATTCAACTTGAAACTGAGGTTGATGTCTTGAAAAAACAATTGGGTCAATTGATTGTTTTAATTAAGAAGAAATTGGCTTAGAGGAGATAGGAGATAGATATTTGTACCCACCTAATTAATTATCAATTATCAATTAATCTATCTCCCTTCTACCTTCTAACGCTCGTGCTAGGGTAATTTCATCAGCATATTCGAGATCGCCACCCATTGGCAATCCAAAGGCAATTCTAGTTACTTTTGTCAATGGTGCGATCAATCTACCTAAGTAGAGAGTCGTAGTTTCGCCTTCAACAGTTGGGCTGACAGCCACGATCACTTCTTTTACCTCCTGTCGATTGATCCGTTGTAATAGTGAGGAAATATTTAATTGTTCTGGGCCAATTCCATCCATTGGTGAAATTACACCGCCGAGAACGTGATATTTGCCGCTAAATTCTCGCGTTCGTTCTAAGGCAATCACATCACGAGAATCAGCAACAACACAGATAGTTTGGGGATCTCGTTGGGAATTTCGACAGATATCGCAAGTCGGTTCGGCAGATAGATGAAAACATACCTGACACAATCCAACTTGCTGTTTGGCATCGATCAAAGCTTTCGCCAATTGCTCGACCTCTAGTTCAGATTTTTTGAGAATATGCAAAGCTAGCCGCTGTGCAGATTTTGGGCCGACTCCAGGTAAGCGTTGTAATTGCTCGATTAAATTAGCTAGGGGGCGCGTATAAGCCGTAATTTTTGCTCCTAGGAGATGGGAGATCAGAGACTCAAATCAGCAATGCTAAATAATTGTACGCTAAAGGAGAGCAATTGTAGCAATTAATTGGGATTTGTCCTGAGAGTGTGGGGAATAGAGTGAATTATTACTTATTACTTATTACGTAATTAATCCCGTGCTTACCCAACCGCCCCTCCTGATCGATCTCCTCACAAGTGGGTGGGTGCTAGTAGTTTTTGCGATCGTGTTTGGGTTGATTCCGCTCCTTGCTTTTTCCCAGGAATCGCTACCCTCAATCGCCAGTCGGATTGTCGGTGCCTTTGTCCGCACGATGATGGCGATCACCATCGGCAGTATAGTATGGACTAAGTTGGGTTTATTTACGTGGCTAATTGCGATCTTCGTTTATCTAACTGGCTTGGGTGTCGGGTGGATGGCTGGTCACAAATGGCAGTTTCGAGCCGAATTTCAACAGTTGGGACAAAAAATTGCGATCGCGACAGTAGATATTTTAGATCGAGGTTTATCGCTATCCCAACTGTTCCGGTGGCTGTCCTTTCCGTGGCAAACGCTGAAGCTATTCGCCCAAGAGCGTCAGGCTTATTCGCGCCAATTTGGTCAGACTCACCAGTGGAGCTTACCACTAATTAGCCTCAAGGCAATCGCGATGATCGCCTTGCTGGGCGGCACAATGTGGTTGCGATTCGAGCATCCGCTGACTGAATTTCGATTTAGTGATCCCGATACATATAGTCAGTTATTGATGACCCAACAGATTTTAGCGCGGGACATACCCACCGTTAACTATTTGCCAATTTTACCTAGTTTAGCGGCTTTTCTCTCGGCTCTGAGCGGTATTCATCCCGTCCAGGTCGTCCACCTGCTGGGGGCTATTGTGGGCACGCTGCTAGTGCTGAGTGTTGGCTATACGATTAGATGTCTGACCAAAAATGGGGCGGCGGCTTTGGCGGCTAGCTATAGCTTGGGAGTTTATTTATTTACTTGGAATCTGCCGATTTCCAGTCGGTTGCCGCTGGGGATCCAGCAATGTCTGAGGATAATTCGGGATACGCTCAATGCGGGATTGATTCGATCGTGGGCAGTCAGCGAATTAGAATTGGGTGCGCTGTTTGTAATTCTGGCGATCGGTTGCAGTACGCATATTGCCAGATCCGCGCAGCGCAATGAATCGATCGTCAATACGCTCTGCTGTGTTTTACTGGTTGCCATCATCGCGCCCAATTTGCTCATTCTCATCCTTTTTGGGGGCTTGGGCATTATCTTTGGACGACAAATGGCTTTGTTTAGCATCGGAATTGCATGGCCGATTCTAGCGGTGTTAGCGGCGATTCCCGATCGAAATTTCTCTATGCTCAAAGGTGTCTTGGTGACACTACCGATCGGGTTGAGTCTGACGGTGGGGTTATTATTTGTCGCGATTGCCGCAGCAGGTAGATTACTGCTAGCCACCTGGTCTGCACCGATCTGTTTAACGATTTTTATTGCCATTACGCTCAATTTTTCGCTCCCGACTTTACCCCAGATCGATTATCTCGAATATGATGCCGCTGCCCGCAAAGCAGTAGAAATTAGTCGGCTATTTCCCTATCAACAATGGACGGTAGTCGCACCGATCGAACAATTAGCTCAAGTATATGGTCGCGGCTGGTACGAAGATGCCGCCCAATTTACCACCCAATATCAAGATCTCGTCAAAAGTCCTCAGTTTCGCCTACCCCAGCAAACCACAATATTTGTATTTGTCGAAAAGCGTCCCTTCACCGCCGACAAGCTGGAATATCCAGTCGCATATTCCGTGTTAATCGATCCTACCTATCGTCATTATCGTTCTCTTAGTGGGCGGACACAGCTAGCTACGGCAACTCTCAAGCTCTGTGAAACCTATCGCCGCCATCATCCTGATAGTCGCATCTATTATGAGAGCGATCGACTCCGTATTTATCAGTTTTCCGCATATCCCCGTAACATTTCGCCCAAATCCAAGGCTTAAGTGAACTGACATGCCGATCTCCCGATATTTTCTTTACAGCCTGAAACTAGCTTTAGCGAAGCGATTTGGCTGATTTTTGTTAGGCATTGCAAATTAGTTTGTAAAGAACGCTTGCTTTATTGTAAAGATTTCGTTATATTAGTTTACATAAGGAAATATTTAAAACGTAAGTAGCGAAGGAAACAATCATGCAGACTAAAACTTTCATCGACAACGACGGCAGAGAAAACAACTTCGCGATCGAGCCAAAAATGTATGTCACCGAAGGACCGCAAGCTGGCTGGACTGAGTATGCAGAGAAGCTCAACGGACGGATGGCAATGATTGGTTTCTTCGCTCTGTTAATCCAAGAAGTTTTGACTGGACACGGTATCGTCGGTTTCATCACCAATCTATAGGCTGGGAGTTTCGGGATATCTCCCGCAGCTTCGTTACATAACCAAACATTTATAGCAGTAATCACTCAGGAAAATATTATGCAAACTAGAACTTTCATCGACAACGACGGTAGAGAAAATAATTTCGCGATCGAGCCAAAAATGTATGTTACCGAAGGCCCTCAGGCTGGTTGGACTGAGTATGCAGAGAAACTCAATGGACGGATGGCAATGATTGGTTTCTTCGCTCTGTTAATCCAAGAAGTTTTGACTGGACATGGTATTGTCGGTTTCATTAGCAGTCTATAATCTCTTCATTCATAAGATCGCTAACACATAATTTTCTTATCTTTTTTCCTCGCGGTAGCTGCATTTTAGCTATCGCGATTTTTTATGGAGAAGGGAGAGGGGAGATTGGAGATGGTGGCTTAACTTATGTCAATTATCAATTATCAATTATCAATTAATTAGCTTATCCCTTAATGCAAACTACTTGTTTGAGAGTGGCGATAACTTCGACGAGATCTGATTGATTTGCCATGACAGAATCGATCGATTTATAAGCTGCGGGAATCTCATCAAGTAGTTCGGCATCTTTGCGACACTCTACACCAGCAGTTTGAGCAATTAAGTCATCTAAAGTATAAGTGTTTTTTGCCATCGATCGAGACATAATTCGTCCGGCACCATGCGAACAGCTACAGAAGCTAGCCGCATTACCTTTGCCTTTGACAATGTAGGATTTCGTACCCATCGAACCAGAAATAATGCCATAATCTTCGACTCTAGCGCGAACAGCACCTTTGCGAGTCACATAGACTTCTTCATCGAAATGGATCTCTTTTTCGGCGTAATTATGATGACAATTAATCACTAATAATGGCTTACTTTTTTTACCACCATTGAGATGTCGATCGATCACCTGCAAAAATCGTGCCATCATCACATCGCGATTAGTTTTTGCATAGTCTTGTGCCCATTGTAAATCGCGCCAATAGGCAGCAAATTCCGGCGTACCAGCCACAAAATAAGCGAGATCCCGATCGGGTAAATGAATATTAGCTAGTTTAGCGAGATCTTTGGCTGTATCAATATGACATTGAGCTAATTTATTGCCAATATTTCGCGAACCAGAATGGAGCATCAACCAAACGCGATTTTCGGTATCGGTACAAACTTCAATAAAATGATTTCCACCACCTAATGAACCGAGTTGACGAGTTGCTTTACCCTCTAAACTTTTTACACCTCGATGCAATTCTTTGAAATTTCGCCACCCTTGCCAATTACTTGCATCCTTGGAAATCTGTTTATTTTCTTCAAAACCCACCGGAATTTGGGCTTCTAAATCTAGTCGAATCTTTTTGAGTTTACCATCGAGTTTTTCACCAGTGAATTGTGTTTGTATTGCAATCATGCCACAGTTATGAACGAACACACCTGCTGATAAGGCGAAGTTATGATATTCTGGCACCGTCAAACAATAAACATCTTCCTTGCGATCTAGTGGCGACACAGCTACAACTTTATGATTGCACGTGTGTTCTTTTTTACGATGATGAATAATTGTCCTTTGCCCTTCAAATTTAGGAATATCTCCTAAAACTCCAGATCTAGCTAAGATCCAATGTGCTTTATGCCATCTACCTGAATAAGGCTGAACGATAAGAGTATAACCATCTCGATCTACTTTTGAATAGAATGGCATTAAAGAAGTTTCATTTTGCAGACTTGCAGCTTCTTGATAACTACCATCATGCAGCATAAATTGATGATCTGGGGTGCAAATAATCTCTCCACCATTATCCAGTAACACTTTAACTAAAGATGTATTTTCTCTAGTCAATTTTGCCATTGCGGTAGTAGCGACAATTTTGCCTGCCGGAGTACAAGCATAGACAATAAATTCTTCTTTTTTTTGAGCGAGTTCCTTAATTTTATAATGTTTACCATCGACTAATGGTACGAGCGTATCTCCGGTAAAACAACCAATATCCACCCCCACCGCCGCAGGAATTACAGCATCTTTGGTGGCAATTACGGAGCCAACTAAAGCACCTTTACCAAGATGAACATCTGGCATCAAAGCGACATGTTTGAAGAGAAAAGGGAGGGAGGCAACATTCCTCGCCATTTTGGTTTCTGGTGGTGCCAAATCGTGTCCAGCCCAAGAAAGTACTGGTTTTGGAGTGCCGATTTCTAATTCTTGATTGTCATGTTGGTAAGATGGAATCGATCGAACTTTGAGAGAATTACTGCGGAGATCTGTAACCCACCCCAGCCCTCCCCTTACAAAGGGGAGGGAGCAAGAGGTTCCCTTTCACTTTGGGAAAGGCTCAAAAGCCCCCCTTTCTGAGGCAGGGCTGATTCATTAGATCTCTTGTGTGAATCATTTTTTGGCATGAGTTTTTAATAGTTTGAACTTCCTCATTTACCATTCACGCAAGAGGTCTATTCCTTATCAGGCTTGGGTTGTCAAGATGAAAAGCAATTGATTTCGATCGAGTAATTGGTGATTTCTAGCTAATGAGTACCAAAATTCAGTTTAAAATCGCTCGCTTGGAGGATTGACAAAACAATGAGAAAAGGGAATGAAACAGCCATGCCCTGAATGGGTACCCTCGGATCTGTGCTAATGACTAATTACTAATATTTTCATACTGTCTTGTCTCGCTCAATCTGGAGGGAACCTCCAGAGCGCGTTGGCGGAGCCTCTCCGACAGGAGAAACCGCTGGTGCAAGATGTGAGGATATAAAAAAACGACAAGACCGCGGCGTTTTTATGTCTAGGGTTCCCAAGGGTTATCGCAGTAATAAGATTCACTACTTATGCAAGCCACATTCTTTCTGAGTCGCTTCTTCCCACCACCAGCGTCCTTCCCGCTCGTGTTGTTGGGGAAGAGTGGGTTTGGTGCATGGTTCGCAACCGATGCTGATAAATCCGCGCTCGTGGAGAGAGTTGTAGGGGACTTCCAGAGCGCGAATATATGTCCAGACATCGGCGGATGACCAGTTCGCCAAGGGATTAAACTTGACTAATGCATGGTCGGGAGTAGAGAAACCAGCATCGGCTTGAATTGCTGGGACAGTGGCGCGAGTAGAAGGACTTTGATCCTTGCGTTGTCCGGTAATCCAGGCATCGAGGGTGGCTAATTTGCGACGGAGGGGATCGACTTTGCGGACACCGCAGCATTCTTGATGTCCGTCTTCATAGAAGCTAAATAAACCTTTGGCTTTGACGAGAGCTTCGACGGGAGCCGCCTCTGGATATACGACATCGATCGAGATACCATAGTGCTTGCGGACTCGATCGATAAACTGATAAGTTTCAGGATGAAGACGACCAGTATCGAGACTAAAGACTTTGACATTGGGATTGATTTTGTGCGCCATGTCAATCAAAACCACATCCTCCGCACCACTGAAGGAAATGGAGATATTATCGAATAGACTCAATGCTTTTTTGATGATTTCCTGGGGACTTTTTTGGCTCAGTTCTGCATCTAAAGTTGGAAAATCAATTTCGGTGGTCGTCTGGGTCATGGTTGTCTACTCTGGAAAATTTAAGGATCGGCTTTGTGCCTAACGACATTTTACCAAGAGAAGGCTACGTAGAATGTAGGGTGAATTCAGAAATTGTCCCTACATTCTATTATTTAGACCCTAATGCGCTTTTCTAAGTATTGACCGATCGTAATTTGTTCGCCAGCACGAGAGATAATTGTTTGACGAGTTCGATATTTATCGCCAACTAATTTGATTTCCTCCTCAAATACCGAACCTTGATATTCTGTTTTGAGACAGAGGGTATCGGCAGAAGGCAAGTGGTAAATTGCCGTAATTGGTTTGGATGTGGCAAAGCCGCGATCTCGATATAAAATATTCCCTAATACTCCAAATAGGGTAGTTCCTTTTGAAGCTTTTTTCCCTGTCACAGAATCTTTGCTATCCCATTCGACTTTACTACCACAGGTGAGAGCCAAGTCATCTAAACCATGCAATTGAGCTAATTTTTGCAATTCTAGACAACCAGCTTCTAGAAATTGAATCCCAATCTCACTAACTACTTCCTGAGTATCGCCATCGGGAAGCGTGTAATAACGTCGCTCGGATAACCAGTTACCCGCAGAAGTGCGGAAAAATTTGGCAACTAGTGCTTCTTCCGTGGTGCTTGTTGCTGAAACGCCTTGCAAGCCTTTAGTCATTAGCTTTATCCTCACAAAATTTAATACACGTATTGGATTTAAAATTTAAAATCCGTAACTGTTCTTAATATAACGAGGATATCTACAATCTGACTATAGCGATTGTTACAGAAATTTGCTCGATCGCGTTTAAACTGAATACCAGTATCAGCTTGATGAATTTTCGATCGATCGAGCTAATTGACTGACGGAACCTAATAATGTTAATCATCATCTGGGTAAAGACTGGATAAGACAGATCCCCGACTTCTTCGAGAAGTCGGGGATCTAGCGTACACCCCTCACACTCCTCTATGAACTTAAACCACCTCCTCACCGGACTAATCGCCAGCGCGTGCTTACTTATTGCCGCACCAGCTCAAGCAAGTAAATTCACTGGTTGGGAATTTGATGCTAGTCGCAATCAATTGAATTTTGGTACCGATACAGGAGTCCAGCCAAAGGCTACCTTACTCGATGGCCCCTACCGCCTCGTGGTTGACTTACCTGGGACAAAAATGACTGAGGCGACCATTCGCAAGAAATTTGGGGCAGCAGTGCGAGAAGTCCGAATTGCCCAAGCAGATGATAATAATACTCGTCTGGTACTAGAACTCGCGCCCGGATATGGTGTCAGCCCCCAGAATATTATTATTCGCAGCGATATTCCCTCACGGTGGTCGATAAAATTGAGATCGATCGATCGTGGTGTTTCGACAGCTAGTACAGGTAGAATTCAACCCGTGCCCATCAGTCCGATTGTCTTTGCGGGAGTTGTACCCATCGGACAGGAAATGACCGCGCTCAAGAGCCAAATTAAGACCTTAGCGGCGAAATATGATTACCTCTCCCCGGGGATGTTTTTCATGGAAGTGGACACAGGAAATTATTTGGATATTAATGGCGAAAAGAGTTTTGCGGCGGCAAGTACGATTAAATTGCCGATTTTGATGGCTCTATTTCAGGCTGTTGATACTGGGAAAGTGCGGCTGGATGATACGCTGACGGTAAGGCGCGATTTGATTACGGGTGGTTCGGGAGAACTCCAAAACAGTCCTGGCGAAAAATTGAGTGTGCTGAAAACAGCCACGATGATGATCGCGATTAGCGATAATACTGGGACGAATATGATTATCGATAAGTTGGGTGGCAGGCAGGCTCTCAATAGTAAGTTCAAAAGTTGGGGATTGCGGAAAACAGTAATCAACCGGATGTTGGGAGATTTTACAGGTAAAAATACGACTAGCCCCGCAGATTTGGTGAGGTTATCAGCTTTACTGGCAAAACATCAATTGATTAGTGAAGCTAGTCGTGGCAAAGTGCTAGATATTCTCAATCAGACTGAAAATCGGAAACTATTACCCGCAGGTTTAGGGAAGGGTGCGGCGATTGCACATAAGACTGGTACATTGGGGCGATTGATTGGTGACGCGGGGATTATTGAAATGCCTAATGGTAAGCTCTATTTGGCAGGGATTTTTGTGGAGCGTTCTTTTAACGATCTCCGTGCTCGTGATTTTGTCCAAGAAGTATCCAGGTTGACGTATAAGTATATTAACGATCGACAAATTAGTAAGAATTAGTGGTTTAGTGGTTTAGTGAATAGTGGTTTATGGGTAGAATGTTACTCATTTTTACATACGTCCTCCCTCTCCCTGTCCTCCATTTTACCTATTACCTGAAATGTCTCAAATTATTAGAACTGCTCTCGAATCCGATATCAGTGGTATTCTCGATCTTCAGTCTTGCAATCTCTATGCAAATCTAGCTCCAACAGAATTGGCTGGTGGATTTGTGACGACACCTTTTACTCCCGATTTGCTGCGACAACTACTCATCCAAACTGGTGTCTTTGTGGCAGAAGGTGAGTGCAATCTACTAGGCTATTTATTAGCAGGTGATTGGGGCTTCTTTTCGCAATGGGAGATTTTCAATGTGATGATTGCTCGATTGCCAAAATTGAAGTTTGAAGGCAGAAAAATAACTGTTGATAATAGCTTTCAGTATGGGCCAATTTGTGTCGATCGATCCATCAGAGGTAGTCAAGTTTTTCCTGATTTGTTCGATCTCATGCGATCGAGCTTTGCACCTAAGTTTCCAATTGGGGTGACTTTTATTAATCAATTAAATAAACGATCATTTGCCGCACATACCCGCAAACTCAATCTGGAAATTATCGACGAATTTGAATTCAATGGTAATTCATTTTATACATTAGCATTCTTGACTGCTAACGCAGCAACAACAGATCGCTCATAAGGATATTAAATCTACCAATATTTTGGATATTTACCATCGTTTACTAAATTATTATAGATAATAGCAATAACCACTAAAACTATCGCGCCAAACAGAGTAGGGAACAGTAGAAAGCTCCATGTTGGTTTGAGCAGATAAATAATCACTGGATTTGAACCTGCTGGTGGATGAGTCGTGCGGGTGAGCATCATCATCGCAATAGAAGTGCCAACTGCGATCGATACAGACCACCAAGTTGCCCCAAAAAGTGTCAGGCAGATCAAACCAATTAAAGAACTCAGAAAGTGCCCACCAATGACATTTCTCGGTTGTGAAAATGGTACATCTGGAAACCCAAAAATCAAGACACAGGATGCACCAAAAGAACCTAATACAAGTGCTATAGAAAATGTGTTCGAGAGTAATGTCACTGCACTAATAGCTAAAAAGCCACCTAACCAAGCGACTAAAATTGCTTTAATTGAATGCTTTGGTGGTAGTTTCGTATTATCTCCCTTCAACTTCTCAAATAAATTCATTGTAGATCCTACTGCTTTTGGATTAAATTACTTGTCTATTTGATTTATTTCAAATGATCGATCTCAAGTATCAGCTAATTAACTGACTCACAGTTTCTCGCGTATTTTTAATAAACTCAGTTGTTCGATACATTTGACATTTGCAGATTGTCCCTTCAAATAACAGATAAATAGCATTGATTAAATAAGCTGAATTATTTCCACTAGCTGGAATATCTAAACTATCAACAAGCTGCGCGATATAAGCTTGTAAAGCATCTTTGTGATTGAGAACTAGCAGCCGAATTCTATTCTCTGGCGATGGAAACTCCGCCGTAATATTCAAGAAAGCACAACCCCTAAAGTCACTGTTCGCTAACCACAATTCCAGAAAAGTGAACAAACTCAACAGACGTTCCTGGGGTTCTTCGCTTCGTTCGACTTCCTCCCGCAACCAGCCAAACCAATCTTGATGACGTTTTTCTAGGTAAGCAATACACAAATCTTCTTTTGACGAGAAGTGATAGTAAAAGCTCGCCTTTGCAATACCTGCTTCTGCTATCACTTGGTTAATACCAGTCAGATGATAGCCTTGCTCGTAAAACAGTCGTGATGCCGTTTCGAGGATTTTGGTGTGGGTACTGCTAGCTGAGTGCTGTGTCTTCATCACACGATTATATTTTATCCAGACAGGTTTGTCTACAATTTGAGCTTCGCACCACTGGAATAACAGTGTAGAATAGCTACAAGCAGTGAGGATCAAAGCTATGAGTCAAAGAGCTGAGTTTCCATTTGCAAGTGCAAGACGAGTTACGCAAAAGGAACATCAAGAATTTAGGGCTGCGCTGGTAGAACAGTTTAAGACAGAGCTAAAAAAGCGTGTTCACCATAAGGATCGTGGATTAAATAACTTATCGCTGAGATGTTGGTAATTCTAAATTTTATTTAATTATCACTCCTGACTAATGAATTAATAAAAAACAGCAGTTACAATACCTTTTTCAATAACTACTTATAACTTATTTTATGTTAAACATCCGTGCTCAGATTGCTTCCGAACTAGACTTAAATCAGAATATCGTTCAAAATGTTCTAGATTTATTTGCTGAGGGAGCAACGATTCCATTTATTGCGAGGTATCGGAAAGAGCGCACGGATGAGATGAATGAAATCGTGTTGCGGGAACTGGAAGAGAGATTTACATATTTAACCGAATTAGCGGCGCGGAAAGAGACTATTATTAGTTCGATCGAGTCTCAAGCTAAACTAACCCCAGAATTACGGGCTAAAATTGAGAATTGTCTACTAAAAACAGAACTCGAAGATCTCTATCTCCCTTACAAACCTAAGCGACGCACTAGAGCAACGATTGCCAAAGAAAAAGGATTAGAACCTTTAGCTGAATTAATTCGTTCACTCAATCTACCAACTGCTCAACCAATAGATTTAGATGTAGAAGCAGCGAAATATATTAACGAAGAAAAAGGTGTCAAGACAGCCGCCGAAGCTTTAGCTGGAGCTTCTGATATTATCGCCGAATCAACTGCTGACAAAGCTAATCTACGTGCTTATATTCGGGAGTATATCCAGTCAGAAGGTGGATTTGTTTCGAGTATTAAAGATGATGTAGAAGAAGGTTCGACTAAATATGAGATGTATCGTAAATATGCAATATCTATTAGCAAAGTTGCCCCACACAACTTACTCGCCTTATTTAGAGGAGAATCTGAAAAAGTTATCAAACTTGAATTAGAATTTGATGAGGATGATGTTTGTGAGTATTTAGCTCGACAAGAAATCAAAACTAAACTACCAGCAGTCCAGCAGTTTTATCAAGGGATGCTCAAGGATGCTTTCAATCGCTTGATGAAAACATCGCTAGTAAATGAAGTTCGGGCTGAGTGTAAATTGCAAGCGGATATCGGTTCGATTTCTAACTTTGAAACCAACTTGCGCGAACTATTATTGTCTGCTCCGGCGGGGATGAAACCGACACTAGCGATCGATCCTGGATTTCGCAGTGGTTGCAAAGTTGCGGTATTATCAGAGACGGGTAAGTACCTGGCTTATGAAGCAGTTTTCCCTCACCAAGCAGCCAATCAACGTCAACAAGCGGCTAATACAGTTAAGCAGTTTATCAAAAAGTATAACATCCAATTAATCGCGATCGGTAATGGCACCGCCGGACGTGAAACTGACCAATTTGTGATCGAACTTTTGGCAGATGTCGAACCTAAACCGATCAAAGTAATGGTGAATGAATCGGGAGCTTCGATCTATTCCGCGAGTGAAGTTGCGATCTCTGAATTCCCAGATTTAGATATTACCGTGCGCGGCGCAATTAGTATCGGACGACGGTTACAAGATCCGCTTGCAGAACTGGTAAAAATCGACCCCAAATCAATTGGAGTCGGACAGTATCAGCATGATGTCGATCAGAAATTATTACGAAAAAAACTCGATGATACCGTTGAAAGTTGCGTTAACTATGTCGGCGTAGATCTCAATACGGCATCGAAAGAACTGCTGACATTTGTATCTGGGTTAAGTCCCGCAGTTGCAAATAATATTATCGCCTATCGGAACGAACACGGAGCTTTTAAAAACCGTAAACAACTGCTCAAAGTTGCCAAATTAGGGCCAAAAGCCTATGAGCAAGCCGCCGGATTCCTGCGCATCCGTGGCGGAGAGAATCCCCTCGATAACACCGCCGTTCATCCAGAGAGCTATAGTATTCTGGCGACAATTGCCAAAGATGTGAATATTCCGCTTACCGAGCCGACGAAATTAGGCGCGGAACTCAAACGAGTAGATCTCAAGAAATACATTACAGACACAGTTGGCGAACCCACTCTTCGCGATATCATCAGCGAACTCGAAAAACCAGGACGAGATCCGCGTGCAGAGTTCAAATATGCCACCTTCAAGGCAGGAATTCAGGAAATCAAGGATTTAGTCGTCGGGATGGAATTGGAGGGCACTGTGACCAATGTCGCCAACTTTGGAGCCTTTGTCGATGTCGGGGTGCATCAAGATGGATTGGTGCATGTCTCCCAATTATCCGATAACTTTGTCAGCGATCCTAGTCAAGTCGTCAAAGTCGGACAAGTTGTCAAGGTAAAAGTACTGGAAGTCAATGTTCAACTCAAACGAGTGAGTCTAACGATGAAAACTGGGGTATCCACTCCAAGCGGAAATCGCCCATCTCCGCTACCAGTTGCACGCAGCAATAAACCTCAACCATCATCAGTTAAACCGGCTCAAGTATCACCTAAAGCCCAACCAGCACCGGAATCAAACCAGTCGGCGACACTTGCGGATTTGCAACGGAAGTTTGGTAAGAAAAATTGAGTAAATAGCGGCGGTAGTTTCAAAACTTTGCCATAATTATGTAGATATATTAAAAATTCCGTAAAAAGTTACCAATGCTCGGAGAACTCAAATCTTTTATCCAAAACCCGCTGCGCTGGCTGAAACGTCGCTATCTGCGGTGGGTGGCTCTGAGCTATTGGAGCTATCGCTGGATTGTCAGTCGCGGTGTAGAAAGACAGTTTGCTCAGATGCAAATTTGGCGAGTTGCGGCGGGTTTTGATTTTGTCGCCTGGAAAGTTGCGATCGAAGATTCGGTTAAGCCGGAATATTGGGGGATGATGTAACGGGAGGATCGATCAAATCATCTAATTTTATAATTAGGGCTTGCTGAATAAGTCAATAAAATGGCATTCAATTCGATCGATCGAATTGAATCCATCAGCAATTAGGAGCCGATCGGCATCAGTTATAATTTTTATTAATCATCCAAACTCAAATATCACAAAAAAAGTGT